>NZ_JBEYXQ010000015.1:0-143395 GCF_040645115.1 Streptomyces sp. NPDC046860
CCAAGTACATCCAGTACGAGGGAGATCCGGGCGCACGCCGAGAGCACGCACCAGACGCCGCGGGCTGCTCCACGAAGATCCACCGGACAGGCCCTAGCCCTCACCGCGGCGGCCGCCACCGGGATCGCGGTGCTGCTGCTCGCCCGCGCCGGGGTGCTCGACCGGCCCGCCGTCCAGGCGTGGCGCACCGTCTGCCTGGCGATCACCGTGCAGGCGCTGCCGTTCCTGATCCTCGGCACCGTGCTCTCCGGCGCGATCAACGCCTTCGTCCCCGCCGACCTGTTCACCCGCGTCCTGCCCAGGCGGCCCGCGCTCGCCGTACCGGTGGCCGGGATCGCGGGCGCGGTGCTGCCGGGGTGCGAGTGCGCGTCCGTGCCGGTCGCCAACAGCCTGATCCGGCGCGGGGTGACCCCGGCCGCCGCCTTCGCCTTCCTGCTGTCCGCGCCCGCGATCAACCCCATCGTGCTCACCGCGACCGCCGTCGCCTTCCCGGGCGACCCCGCGATGGTCGCCGCCCGGCTGGCCGCCTCGCTGGCCACCGCCGCCGTGATGGGCTGGCTGTGGCTCTGCCTCGGCAAGGAGAAGTGGCTGCGCCCGGCCGTACGGCACACCGGCCACCAGCACGGCCACAGCCGCTGGGCCGAGTTCCGCCAGGGCTTCCAGCACGACTTCCTGCACGCCGGGGGCTTCCTGGTGCTCGGCGCGATGGCCGCGGCCACCTTCAACGTCGCCGTGCCGGGTTCCGTGCTCGACGCCTTCTCCGGCTCGCCCTGGCTCTCCGTGCTCTTCCTCGCCGGACTCGCCGTACTCCTCGCGGTCTGCTCGGAGGCCGACGCCTTCGTGGCGGCCTCGCTCACGGGCTTCTCCCCCACGGCCAGGCTCGCCTTCATGGTGGTCGGCCCCATGGTGGACCTGAAGCTGATCGCCCTTCAGGCGGGCACCTTCGGCCGGGCCTTCGCCGTACGGTTCTCCGCCGCGACCACGGTCGTCGCGATCGCCGCCAGCGCCCTGACCGGAGGTCTGCTGCTGTGAGACGCCTCGCCCAGACCGCCCTGCTCGCCCTCATCGGCGCCGGCCTGCTGCACACGGCCCTCCTCACCGACCTCTACCTGCGCTACGTCAAGGAGGACCTGCGCCCCGTCCTGATCGCCTCCGGCGCCGTCCTGCTGCTCCTCGCCGCGGTGAACGCGTACGCCGACCTGCGCCGGCCGGAGCCCGCCGGACACGCGCACGCGCACGCCCATGAACACGGGCACGACCACTCGGCCGCCCCCACGGTGGCCTGGCTCCTCGCCCTGCCCGCCGTGAGCCTGCTGGCGTTCGCCCCGCCCGCGCTCGGCGCGTACACGGCCGCCCACTCCGCCGGGAAGCCGGTCACGACCACCGCACGGGAACGCTTCCCCCCGCTGCCCGCGACCTCCCCGCTGCCCCTCACGCTCACCGGCTTCACCCGGCGCGTCCAGCAGGACCCCACGCGGGCGATCGAGGGACGGCAGGTCCGGCTCACCGGCTTCGTCACCCCGGCCGCGTCCGGCGGCGGCTGGTACCTGACCCGGATCATCTTCACCTGCTGCGCCGCCGACTCCCAGACGGTCAAGGTCCGCGTCTACGGCACCGGCGCCCCGCCCGCCGACACCTGGCTCGCGGTCACCGGCACCTGGCACCCGGCGGGCCGGCTCGGCACGAGAACCGCCGAGGCCGCCCTCGACGTCCACGAGACCCGCCCCATCCCCCAGCCGGTCAACGCCTACACGGACGACCTCCCTCTCACCCCCTCCTAGCTCCTGGCCCACCGCGATACTCTGGAGGCTGTCCGCGCCTCACCGCGCGGCGCGGCGGTGGGGCTCGCCGTACCCGAACCGCGGCATCGAGGCCGCCGACAGTCCCTACTTGCGATGGAGCGCGCCCGCCTGCGCGGGCCCCGGCGAGTAGGAGACGTACGCCCATGACACCCCCACGACCCTCCACGAACGAACCCGTGGACCCCGACATCGACCTGCGCGCCCCCGCGCAGTGGCAGGAAGCCTGGCGGGGCCAGGGCCCGGTGGTGGCCGCGGTCTCGCTCGGCGGCGCCATCGGCGCGACCCTCCGGTACGCGGCGTCGCTGCTGTGGCCGGTGGCGGACCCCGGCTTCCCGTGGACCACCCTGCTGGTCAACGCGACCGGCTGCGCGGTCATCGGCGTCTTCATGGTGCTGATCAGCGAGGTGTGGACGGCGCACCGGCTGGTACGGCCGTTCTTCGGCACCGGCGTGCTGGGCGGCTTCACCACGTTCTCCACGTACGCCGTCGAGATCGAGCGGCTGACGGCCGCGGGTCAGGCCCGTACCGCCCTCGCCTACCTGGCCGCGACCCTGTTCGCGGCCCTCGGCTCGGTCGGACTCGCGGTCGCCCTCACGCGCCGCGTCCTGGCCTGGAGGCAGCGATGACCACGACACGTCCGGCCGGCGACGCCCTCAGGGCGACGATCATCGTCGGCGAGCACGACACGTACCACCACAGGCCGCTCTACAGCGAGATCGTGCACCGCGCGCACGCGGCCGGCCTCGCGGGCGCCAGCGTCTTCCGGGGCATCGAGGGCTTCGGCGCGTCCTCCCTGATCCACACCGCCCGGCTGCTCTCCCTGAACGAGGAACTGCCGGTGGCGATCGTCATCGTCGACACCGAGGAGCGCGTACGGGCGTTCCTGCCGGAACTGGACGGGCTGGTGGAGTCGGGGCTGGTGGTCCTGGACGAGTGCCGGGTCATCCGGTACGGGGGCGGGCACACGGGCCGTCCGGGCAAGGAGAGGAACGCGTGAACTGGCTGCTGGTGATCCTCGGAGGCGCGGCGGGAGCGCCCCTCCGCTACCTCACCGACCGCGCCGTGCAGAAGCGCCACGACGCCGTCTTCCCCTGGGGCACCTTCACCGTCAACGTCCTCGGCTGCCTCGTCCTCGGCCTGCTGACCGGCGCGGCGACGGCCGGCGCCGCCTCCCCCCACGTCCAACTCCTCGTCGGCACGGGCCTGTGCGGCGCCCTCACCACCTACTCCACCTTCTCCTACGAGACCCTCCGTCTCACAGAGGACGGCGCGAGGTTCCTGGCCGCGGCCAACGTGACGGCCAGCGTGGTCGCGGGCCTGGGCGCGGCCTTCGTCGGCACGGCCCTGGCGGAGGCGGTCTGGGGCTGAGGAGAGGGTGGGGCGGGCCTCGTACGATGCCCCCTGTGTCCTGGCTCGCGCGTCTCCTCAACCAACTCCTCGGCCGGCCGCCGGGTGTCGTGGACGAAAGAGCAAAACTGGCCGACCTCATCGATGAATTCATCTCGGGCTCCGGAACCCGCATGGATGAGGGCCGGGTTCACCCCCGTCGAACCCGGCCCCGTGCCTGGTGTCGTGCACAGCCCAGGCCAATGAAGAAGCTTCTGACCAGCGACACAACACTCTGGTGCGAGCAGCTCCACCAAGAACGTACACCCTGGTTGCGGGTGTTGGGCAACTACAGTGGTGCGCACACCAGGGTGCTCCCCGCCGAACACGCACCAGAGTGGACGAGGGGACGATCACGACAAGGACGTGCCGGACGTGACTGACGACGAGCCGCGCAGCTTCGCGGAGTTGCTGGACTACCTGTTCAGGCAGGTCCATCCGGACAACCGCGGTCCCTACACGTACGCCGAGGTCGCCGAGGGCATCCAGGAGGCTTCGGGAGGTCAGGGCAAGGGGCTCACCGCCAGCGCGATCCAGCAGTTGCGCACCGGCGCGAAGAAGAACCCGACCCGGCACACCATCAAGGCCCTCGCCGACTTCTTCGGTGTGCCCGCGGGCTACTTCGTCGACGAGGAGGCCGCCCACCGCACCCGCGCGGAGATCGCCGTGCTCGCCGCCATGCGCGACCGCGACGTCCGTACGGTCGCCCTGCGCGCCAACGGCCTGAGCACCGAGACCCTCCAGATGGTCGCGGCGGTGATCGAGCAGGCCCGTGTCCTGGAGGGGCTGCCGGGCGAGACCGTGGCGGACGGCCTCGACCTGGACGACTAGGGCCTGTCCGGCGGATCACGGCGCGGACGCGGGGTCTGGCACGCCCTCCCCCAAGCTCTCGACTTCGCTCGAGCAGGGGGGACCCCCACCGCTCCGCGTCGACTCCCTCCTCCGCCTTGCAGCTGCACGCACCAGACCCCGCTCACCTGGGTCGACGGGCACCGTTTCTCACCCGCACCCTGATCCGCCGGACAGGCCCTAGACCGCCGCTTCCCTGGAGCGTGCTCGAACACTCGTCTAAGCTTCGGGTGATCCGGCGCGGGGGCTTCCGGATCAGCAGATCCCATCCGGGCGTCGCGGCCGCCGTACGTCCGACCCGCGCCCGAGCGACGTCAGGACCGACCATGGACCTCGAGCGGCTCCGCACCGCGTGCGAGGAGCGCGTGGCCGCCCTGCGGCTGCCCCACCGGTTCAGCACCCGGGACCTCTGCGACGCCGTGGCCGCCGAGCGGGGCAGGCCGATCGTCCTCAGGCCGCTGCGGACGCTGGGCGCGATCGACGCGCCGTGCGGAATCCGCCTGGAGACCCCCGAGGCCGACCTCCTCTTCTACGAGGAGGGAACGTCCGCGCTGCACCAGAACCACATCCTGGCGCACGAGGTCAGCCACATCATCTGCGACCACCCCGGCAGTCTGGAGCTGGACCCCGAGGCGTTCCGCGCCATCGGCTTCGACCCCACCCTCGTCCGGCGGATGAACGGCCGTACCGGCTACTCCACGGACGACGAGCGCGAGGCCGAGATGATGGCGACCGTCATCCGGCAGCACATCTACCGCGGACGCGTACTTCCCCCCAGCGCGCCCGCCAGGGGCGCCGAGCGCTGGGAGGCCCTGTTCGCCGAGCCCGGCAGAAGACCGGGCGGCAGACCCGGCAGCCCTGACAGACACGACAGACCCGACAGAAGAGGCCGGCGGCACCCATGATCACCCTGTTGTTCTCGGGGGTGGCCGCCGTGCTGCTCGCCGCCGCCGGTTACTGGCTGCGCGGGCGGGGCGGGCCCAGACCCACCGGCACGTGGGCGATGGCCGCGCTGCTGGTCTCCTTCGCCTTCGCCTTCCTCTCCTACACCCCGCTCGTGGAGAGCGCCGCCGAGAGCGTCGTGCCGCACGTGGGCCGGCTGCTCAGCAACTCCTTCACGCTCGCCGCCGCGACCTCCGTACTGGCGTTCATGCTCCAGCTCAACCTGGAGCCCGAGGACGCCCGGCGCAGCATCCGCCTGCGGGTGCTGTTCCTCGGCGTCTCCGTCGCCGGCATGACCGCGCTGTTCGCCGCCGAGCAGCTGAACGACCGCTCGCCGCAGCTGTACGCGCTCTACGTGCTGATCTACATCACCTACCTGGGCGCCACCGCCAAGGACTTCTGCCTCCAGACCTGGCGGCAGTCCCACCGCTCACGGCGCCGCAGCCAGCGCATCGGACTCCGGGTCACGGCGGCCGGCTGCGTGTCCGCCCTGCTGTACACGGCGTACAAGGTGTTCGCCCTGGTGTCCGTAGGGCTGGGACTGGGGCTGGTCCCGCAGGGTGCCCGGTGCTCGACGCCGGTGACCCCCGGCCGCTGTGTGTTCAGCGTGACCGCGCCCGCCCTGGCCGTCCTCCTCATCACCCTGGGCCTCACCCTGCCCGCGGTGGTCTGGCCCGTCAGCCAGTTCCTGCGGCGGCGGTGGGAGGCGCGGTCGTACGCCGCGCTCGGCCCCCTGTGGGAGCACACCACCGGCGCTACTCCCGAAGTCGTCCTGGCCCCGGCCGAGTTCGACGGCCAGGACCACGCCGCCGACTCCGACTTCTTCCTCCACCGCCGCGTGATCGAGATCAACGACGCCGTCCTCGCCCTGCGCCCCCACCGCTCCCCGGACGTCCTCGGGCGGGCCGGAGCGGCGGTCGCCGAGCGGGGCCTGGCCGGTACGACAGAAGGGGAGGCGATCGTGGAGGCAGCCGTGCTGCGCGCCGCCGTAGCGGCGAAGAAGGACGGAAGCGAGCCGAGGAGGGAGGTCGCGCCGCCGACCCCCGGAGGCCCGGCCCGGGCGGGCAACCTCCACGCGGAGACGGAGTGGCTGCTCCTGGTCTCCCGCGCCTACGCGCACAGCGGGCTCGTCGGCACGGTCACCGCGACGGCGGACCCCGCCGGGACGGGGGCGCGGGCATGACCGACCCGCTGCGCGACCCGCGCTTCTTCGCCGACCCGTACCCGACCTACGCCCTCCTGCGGGACGCCGCCCCGGTACGGAAGGTGCCCACCGGCTCGGGAGGACACCACAGTTACCTGGTCACCGGCTACGAGGAGGCCCGGCAGGCGTTCACCGATCCCCGGCTCTCCAAGGACACCGCCCGCTTCTTCGCGGGCCGGCCGTCACAGCGCGACCTGCATCCGGCCGTGTCCCGGAACATGCTCGCCACCGACCCCCCGCGACACGGACGCCTGCGGTCGCTGGTGACGAAGGCGTTCACCACCGGGGCCGTCGCGCGGCTGCGGCCGTACATCGCCGGGCTGGTCGGTGAACTCCTCGCCGCCTGGCCGGAGCACGGGCCGGTGGACCTTGTGGAGAGCGTGGCGGTGCCCCTGCCCGTCACCGTCATCTGCGAGATGCTCGGGGTGCCCGAGGCCGACCGCGCGCTCCTGCGGAGCTGGTCGGGCGAGCTGTTCGCCGCCGGGGAGCCCGGGCGGATCGACGCCGCCTCCCACGCCGTCGGCGACTACATGACCGAACTGGTCGCCGCGAAAAGGAAGTCGCCCGGCGAGAGCCTGCTCGACGACCTCGTCGCCGTACGCGACAGCCAGGACCGGCTGTCCGAGGACGAGCTGGTGTCGATCGCGGTGCTCCTGCTCGTGGCGGGCCACGAGACCACCACCAACTTCATCGGCAACGCCGCGCTGGCCCTGCTGCAACACCCCGACTCGGCGGCCCGGTTGAGGCAGGACCCGCAGTCGCTGCCGGGCACGCTGGACGAACTGCTGCGCTTCGACTCCCCCGTCGGCATCGCCACGTTCCGCTACAGCACCGAGGAACTCACGCTGGGCGGCACGGTGATCCCCGCCGGAGTGCCCGTCCTCATCGCGCCCGGCGCCGCCAACCGCGACCCCGCCCGCTTCCCCGACCCGGACCGCCTGGACCTCGACCGGAGCGCCACGGGACACCTCGCCTTCGGCCACGGCATCCACCGCTGCCTGGGAGCACCCCTCGCACGGGCGGAGGCCGAACTCGCCCTCGGCGCGATCCTCTCCCGCTTCCCCGAGGCCCGGCTCGCGGTCCCCGCCGAGGACCTGAAGTGGCGCCACACCCGCCTGATGCGCGGCCTGACCGCCCTCCCGCTCCTCGTGTGAGGCGGTGCCGGGCAACTCGTGGCCGGCCGGTGTACAACTATCCGCGGCCTGGCGAGGTCTTGATCGTCGGTGGGAGGCCGTGCCCGGTGCTGCCGCCGCCGATCAAGAGTGAAGGAAGGCATGAAGCGACCCATGCGCCCCCGGCCCGCCCAGCCCCTCGGCCGTCGTACCGCCCAGGCGCTGGCCGCAGGTGTCGTGCTGTCCACCGCCGGTGGCCTGACCGGCCTCACGGCCGGTACCGCCGAAGCCGCCGTGACCTGTGCCTCCCCCGTCTTCAAGCGGACGTTCTACGCGAACACCAGCTTCTCCGGGACGCCGAGGAAGACGGACTGCGACTCCGCCGTCGACCAGAACTGGGGTACCGGAGCCCCGGCGTCCGGTCTGCCCTCGGACCGCTTCGGCGTCCGCTGGACGGTGACCCGGGACTTCGGCTCCGGCGGCCCCTTCACCTTCACCGCCGCCGCGCGTGACGGCGTCCGCGTCTACCTCGACGGCGTGCGCAAGATCGACCTCTGGAGCGACGTCTTGGCCACCCGGTCGAAGACCGTGAACCTCACCGTCCCGTCCGGCACGCACACCCTGCGCGTCGACCACGTCAACTGGACGGGCTCCGCCGACGTCAAGTTCACGTACGGCCCGCGCACCACGGCCGGTACCGACAAGGTGAAGCCGCTGGTCCCGACCGCCCCGACCCTGTCGTACTCCTCGTACAACGCCACCTTCGCCTGGGGCCGCAACAAGGAGATGGACCTCGCGGGCTACCGCGTCTACCGCCGCCTCAAGGGCACGTCGTACCCCGGCAAGCCGCTCGCGACGACGACCGCCACCTCGTACAAGGACACCTCCCTGCCGCGCGACGGCTCGGTCTACTACTACGAGGTGCGTGCCGTCGACAAGCAGGGCAACGAGTCGGCGGGTACGGCGGACATGGGCATCACCACCACCGACACCAAGGCACCGGCCGCGCCGAAGGGCGTCGACCGGAACTGGGCGATGGGCGACGTCGAGAAGGTCTCCCTCTACTGGGACGGGAACACCGAGCCCGACCTCGCCGGCTACCGCGTCTACCGGGGCACCACCTGGACGGTGGCCGCCACCCCGGCGAACCTGGTGAGCGGCGGCACGCTCCGCACCAGCTCCTGGTACGAGGAGGCGCCGCCGAGGACCGGTGACTGGTACCACTACGTCGTCACCGCCGTCGACACGCACGGCAACGAGTCGGCGCCGTCCGCCGCGAGCCAGGAGTTCATGACGCGCGACGAGACGGCCCCGGACGAGACGGCGCTCAACGCCCGCGCCTCGGTGAGCGAGGCCGGGGTGACGCTGACCTGGGACGAGTCGCAGGCCACGACGCACGACTTCGACGGCTACCGCGTCTACCGGTCGAAGAACCCCCGCCCCGCCGGGACGAAGATGCAGGGGGATCTCGTCGGCGAGCACGTACGGGGCACCTCCTTCACCGACCGGGCCCCGCAGCCGGGCACCTACCACTACTGGGTCGTGGCCGTGGACCGCGCCGGGTGCCACGGCACGCCGTCGGTGGACATGGAGGTCCAGGTCCAGGGCAACACCACCGCACCGCCCGCGGTGACCGGCCTGACCGCCGCACCGAAGGCGAACGGCGTCACACTCGACTGGGACGCGAGCGGCGACCCCGGCCTCGACCACTACGAGATCCTGCGCGGCACGCTCAGCGAGGGCGAGTGGACGTACAAGCCGCTGATCGACCCCGTGACCCTCCGGGCCCGGGTGATCACCGGAACGCACCACCACGACCGTACGGTCGCCGACGGCGAGCACGTCCGCTACAGCGTCATCGCCGTCGACCAGTACGGCAACGCGCTCACCCCGGACACCGGAGCCACGGTCACCGAGACGACCGAGGCCGACCTCGGCCCGGACGCCACCGCGACCCCGGCCGCGACCGGCGCCCCCTTCACCTCGCTCGGCGCCCAGTGGCACGGCGACACCGCCTGGGTCCCCTGGATCCTGTCCCCCGAGGCCGACCAGCCCGGCCGCAAGGCCATCGGCTTCAACGTCCACCGCTGGAACCCCACCACCCACACCTTCGACAGACTCACCACGACCCCGCTGCCCCGCACGGACAACGGCTACGCGGACATGCACCTCCCCCAGCACACGACCACCTTCTACCGGGTGACGATCGTCTTCGACGACGGGACGGAGTCGGGGGCGGCGGAGACGGCGGTGGCGGCGGACTGACGACGGGACCACACCACGGTGCGGATCGCGGACGACACCAGCGTCCGCGCCTGACTTGATCGAACACATCGGCGTATCCGTGTCATCGGGTACGCCCTGCCTGGGGGCATTTACATGACTTCGCAGTTCCGCGCGGTGCTCGGCATCGCGCTCACTCCCGTCCTCGCCCTGGCTGCCGCGGCCCCGGCCGCCGCCGCCCACACCACGCTCACGGCCGCGGCCACCGGCACCACCGCCACGGTCGGCGGCACCACCCCGGCCGCCGTCGAGACGCGTGCGCCGGGCCCGTGGGGGACCCGCACCCCGCACGCCCCGAACCCCGACCCCGTCTCCGCCTCGGGCGGGGTGAACGCCCTGGAGTCGGCCGGGAACGGCGCCCTGGTCTCCCTCACCGGCGACGGGCTCTCCCGCTCCACCCGCATCCGGCCCGCCGGCAGCACCGGCTGGCTCGCCCCGCAGACCTGGCCGGACGCCGGCGGGTACAACACCGAGCTCGTCCCGCTCGGCGACGGCTCGGTGCGCCTGGTCTGGCGGGCCAAGCGTGCCGACGACCACGACAACTACTGGCTGAAGGTGGCCACCCTCGCGCCCGGCGCGACCGCCTTCTCCGAGCCCGAGTACATCGCCGCGGTCCCCGAGAAGGGTTACCACCACCTGGCGGCGGCCCCCGACGGCCGGCTGGTCGCCGTCTGGTCGGTCTCCGGTGTCGTGAAGTCCGCGGAGAAGGCCGGCCCGCGGGCCGCGTGGACCGCACCGGCCGACCTCAACGCGCAGCCCCCGTCCGGCAGCCGGGACATATCCAGCATGGACCTGGCGGTCGCCAAGGACGGCACCGCCCTGCTGGTGTGGCAGTGGCAGGCGAGCAAGGCCGTCGTCGCCCTGGAGAAGGCCCCCGGCGCGTCCGCCTGGACCGCGGTCCAGGGCTTCCCGGTCCCGGGCGTGGACCTGGCGCGCCCGAAGGCGTTCGCCGATCCGCAGGGCGGCTTCGACGTGTTCTACGACGACACCGCGCACCTCATGCACACGCACCGGTCCGGCGGCGCCACGCAGTGGAGCACCCCGCGGTCCGCGGCCGTCTCCGGCAGCACGTCCGGGATGGGGGCGCCCGTCCACCTGCCCAACGGTGACCTCTTCGTCGCCGGCGGGACCGGATACTCGACCGGCCCCTGGTACGCGGTGCGCTCGGCGGCCACCGGCACCTGGCAGCCGTACACGCAGCCCTTCTCCACGCACAAGAAGGTCAGCGCGGTCGACGCCGCCGCCACCTCGGGCGGCACGGTCACGGTGACGTGGCGGGAGGGTTACTCGGGCGCGGAGTACGCGATGGCCGCCGTCTTCAAGGGCGGCACCTGGTCCGCTCCGCGGCGACTGAGCGCGACGAGTGCCCAGTTCACCGGGGCGCCCCAGGTGGCCGCGGACGCGCTCGGCCGGCCCGTCGCGCTGTGGGACGAGTACAAGCTGACCGCCACGAACAGCTTCGCCCTGGACGGCGTCTACGAGGCCACCACCACCAGCCGTACCTCGCCCGTGTGGCGCGACCACACGGACGACGGCAAGGCCGACCTGTTCGGCCGCGACGGCACCGCGCTGAAGGTGTACGCGGGCGACGCGACGAAGCTGTCCGCGGGGCAGCGCGCGAGCAGCTGGCCGACGGGCACGCTCGTGCTGCCGTTCGGCGACCTCGACGGCGACCGCTGCAACGACGTGTTCGTCCGCTACCCGAACGGCGAGGCCCGCGTCTACCCGACGGTCTGCGGCGGGCTGCCCGACCAGCAGTCGTCCCACGTCAAGGTCTCCTCCGACTGGAGCGGCTACGACGCGGTCCTCTCGCCCGGCGACGTGACGGGCGACGGGCGGGCCGACCTGCTGACCCGGTCCGCCTCGACCGGTAAGCTGTACGTGTACGCGAACAACGGCGCGGGCGGCTTCAAGGCCCGCGCACTCGCCGGGTCCGGCTTCGGCGCGTACAAGAGGCTGATCGCCGCCGGGGACCTGGACGGCGACGGCAAGAACGACCTGCTGGCCGTCGACGCGTCCAACGAACTGTGGCGGTTCAGGGGCACCGGCACCGGCACGTTCACGTCCCGGTCGCTCGTCTTCAAGGACTGGGGCACCTCCTACAAGGACGTGGTCGGCGGCCTCGACCTGTCCGGAGACGGCCGGCCCGACCTGATCTCCCTGGACAACGACGGCCACGCCTGGCTGAACCGAGGCAACGGCCACGGCGGCTTCGACAACCGGACACAGGCGGGCAAGACGACGAACTGGTCCGGCATCCGCATCTCCTGACGCCCCGAAGCCCGGCCCCCCCCGGGAACACCTGAGGGCCCTTACCGATCCGGTAAGGGCCCTCAGATTTTGCTGTACGGCGGTCGGGGTGGCGGGATTTGAACGTACGACCTCTGCGTCCCGAAGCAACTCGGGCGCTGGTACTGCCTTGGATAGACGCGCCACTCACCCGCGCTGATGGTCCGCTGACGTCCGCGCTCGTCCGCCGTTGTTCGTCGGCGAGCCCGTTGTTCGTGCCGGCGTCTATGGTCTCAAACGCGCGGTCGGCTTCCGGGGGTTCCAGCTCTGAAGAGAATGGTTTGCATCCCCGGCCTGTCTGGGGGCGGCCCGGAGAACGTCCGGGACCTCACCGACGGTCGGGCCTCGTCGATGGCCAGCGGATGACCTGCCAGCGCCGACCGCGCACCCCCTTCCCCATGGGCAGACGCACGCTTTCCAACTGTGTTGGTGGGGTCGCGGGCTGCGTGCGGGGGCGTTCACCTGCGTTCATTGGCGGCTGGCCGCCGATGCGGGTACGGCTTCAGGACTCGCCTGAACGATCGTGGACGGGGCTGAATGAGACGGAAACTGAGACGGCCGTCCATGCTCCTAGAGCCGACCTCGCCACCATGGCGCGTCCAGACTGTCAGCCGGGATGACCTTGGCCCTGGCCAGGATCTTCACGTCCAGGGCCCGCACCAGGGCCCGCAACTCACGCGCGCTCCTCCTCGGCAGGGCGTGAATCACGGCTTCAAGGTGACCGCGGAAGTCGACGCCGTAACACCCGCACTCAAGGATGCCGCAGTCAGGACCTAGTGGGTCCGCAAGCTGTCTGAGAGGGCCGTGGGCCAGGGCCTTCCAGTGCCAGAACGCCTCTTCCGTGGCTTCGGGCCAGAAACGGGTCCTCTCAAGCCGCCGTATGTCAGCAGTGCAAGATCCGGAGAGGCGATCAATGAACGGGTACCGTCGCTGCCTCGGCCGGCGGCTAGGAAGGTCGCCCCGCAGGGCTGACGGGCGCCTACGCGGCATTGCCCCTTCGGTTGTGGGTCATGGGGGCAAGGTACAGAACGACTTGCTCGGTGGCCACCGTGTATCGGGTGGCTGAAGCTCGCCGCCAACGTCCGCCGCGCCTTCCGCCAGGCGCTCAAGGGCATCGACGGGATCCACGCCGAGGAGTGGACGCCGAGGGAGCTCCGGCACAGCTTCGTGTCCCTGCTCTCTGACCGGGGCGTCCCGCTGGAAGAGATCTCCCGGCTCGTCGGGCACTCCGGGACCGCCGTCACAGAGGAGGTCTACCGGAAGCGGATCCGGCCCGTGATCCAGACCGGTGCCGTGGTCATGGACGGCATCTTTGGCACGCAGGAACGGCGGCCGTAGGCACGCGGAAAGCGGTAGTCACTCAGATAGACACGCAAGCAGAAACAGGTGAGGCACCTAGGAACGCTCCTAGGTGCCTCACCTGGTGTTTCAGCTGTCGGGGTGGCGGGATTTGAACCCACGACCTCTTCGTCCCGAACGAAGCGCGCTGCCAAGCTGCGCTACACCCCGATGTCGCTGCTGTCGCGGCGACGTCGTTTACTTTAGCCCACCGGGGGCCGGAGGCGAAATCCGGTTCAGACGCGGCGGCGGACCGGGGTGGGGCGGGCGTGGTCGAGGATGATCAGGGCCAGCGCGGAGGCGTAGATCGCCAGGCCGATCAGGAGCGCGTTGGCCAGGGAGTGCCGGTAGCCGTGGGCCGTGACGTCCAGGAAGGGGTAGAGGTAGCGGGCGGGGGAGGACGTGGGGACGAACATCGCCCGGCCCAGCGTGAAGATCAGGTAGGCCAGCGGGAACAGCAGCCACGCCGCCGCCTGGCGCAGGTGCATCCGTGAGGCCGGGGTCAGCAGGAGCCAGTCCAGTACCGCCGCCAGCGGGACCAGGGTGTGCAGGACCTGGAGTGCCGCCCACTGGGCGTGCCAGCGGGCCGGCGGCGTCGTCGCGCCCGTCATCGTGAACGGGGGCGTCGTGTGGGCCAGCAGTACGTGGTACACCGCCGCGCCGATCACCACGTACAGCAGCACCGCGCCGGTGACCGACGCCGGGAGTGCGCGGCGCGGGCGCCAGGAGCGGGACGCCGCGACGAGCATGACCACCGCCAGCAGGGCCGTGCTCTGCACGCTGAAGTAGCTCAGCGCGCGGGCCGGGCCGGCCAGGAGGATCTCCAGGGCCACTCCGCCCGCCGCCAGCAGCGCGGTCAGCAGGCGGAAGGCGGCGACCAGGGGGCGGCGGACCGGGGCCACCACCGCCGACACCGGGACGTAGGACGGCTGCAGCACGGGGGTGCTTTCCCAGGGGATCGCGGGCAGATCCGGGATCTCCCTGGGAATGGGCGGTATCGGTGCGGTCATGCCCTCACGCTAGGCAGGAGGGCGAAATGCGGCCATTCGGTGCACTCCGGATGGGTTACGCACCTCCGGACGGGCTACGCACCCCGGGACAGGGCCCGCACCCCGCGACGGCTTACGCCCGTTCCACCAGCGTCAGCAGCGTCGCCTCCGGCGGGCAGGCGAAGCGGATCGGGGTGTAGCGGTTGGTGCCGCAGCCGGCCGAGACGTGCAGGTAGGAGGTGTTGCCGTCGGCCGTGTGGGTGGACAGCCCCTTCACCCGGTCGGTGTCCAGGTCGCAGTTGGTGACCAGCGCGCCGTAGAAGGGGATGCAGAGCTGGCCGCCGTGGGTGTGTCCGGCGAGGACCAGGGGATAGCCGTCCGCCGTGAAGGCGTCCAGGGTGCGCAGGTACGGCGCGTGCACGATGCCCATCGAGAAGTCGTACGTACCGGAGGGGCCGCCGGCCACGCGGGCGTAGCGGTCGCGCTTGATGTGCGGGTCGTCCAGGCCCGTCAGCTCGATCGACGCACCCTCGACCTTCAGCACGCCCCGCGTGTTGGTCAGGTTCAGCCAGCCCGCCGTGTCGAAGCCGTCCCTGAGGTCCTCCCAGGGGTTGTGGACCACGCCGACCGCGGGCGCGTTGCCGTTGAGGCCGTGCTTGCCGCTCGCCTTCTCCAGCAGGTACCGCGCGGGGTTGCGGAGCTTGGGGCCGTAGTAGTCGTTGGACCCGAAGACGTACGCGCCGGGGAACTCCATCAGCGGCCCGAGCGCGTCCAGCGTCTCCGGGACGCCCTCGGGGTCGGAGAGGTTGTCGCCGGTGTTGATCACGAAGTCGGGGCGCAGCCCGGCCAGCGACTGCAGCCAGCGCTGCTTCTTGCGCTGGCCGCTCACCATGTGGATGTCGGAGACCTGAAGCATCCGCAGCGGACGCATGCCCGGCGGGAGGACCGGCACGGTCACTCGTCGGAGGCGGAAGGAGCGGGCCTCGAAGCCCGCCGCGTACGCCACTCCGGCGGCACCGGCCGCCATGATTCCCAGGGGTACTCCGTATCGCGCGCGCATACGCCCATCGTGTCAGACGCCGCCGGAGCCTCAAGAGCGGGCGCCCCCTGATCAAGGCCCTTTAATCAGGGGGCGTTCGGCCGTACGCACCTGCGACAATCGCTGCATGACCACCACCCTCAAGTCGAAGCTCCACGACGACCTCAACTCCGCGATCCGTGAGCGTGACGAGCTGCGCTCCGCGACGCTCCGGCTGACCCTCGCCGCGATCACCAAGGAGGAGGTCGCGGGCAAGGAGAAGCGCGAGCTGTCCGACGACGAGGTCCTCAAGGTGATCACCAAGGAGGCCAAGAAGCGGCGCGAGGCGGCCGACGCCTTCGCCCAGGGTGGCCGTCCCGAGCAGGCCGAGCGCGAGAAGGCGGAGGGCGAGCTGCTCGCCACGTACCTGCCCAAGCAGCTCTCCGACGACGAGCTGACCGCGATCGTGGCCCAGGCCGTCGAGGAGGCGAAGGCCGGCGGCGCCGAGGGGCCGCGGGCCATGGGTGCCGTCATGAAGATCGTGAACCCCAAGGTGGCCGGGCAGGCCGACGGCGGCCGGGTCGCCGCGATCGTGAAGCAGCAGCTCCAGGGCTGAGAGACGGCAGTGGGGCCGCACCTTGTCGATCAAGGTGCGGCCCCACTGCCGTGAGCGCGGCGATCAGTTCCGGCGTCCGCCGTTGGTGTTCCCCTGCAGCAGGTTCCCCGGCGTCTTCGGCTTCGGCTTGGGCTGGACGGCGCCGGGGCGGCCGTTGTTGCCGCCGTCGAAGCCGCCGGTCAGCCCGCCGAAGAGGCCGCCGATGAGGCCGCCGCCCGGAGTGCCCTGGCGGCCGCCGTCGTCACCTTCGCGCCGGCCGTCGCCCCGGTCCTCGTCGTCCGGGATGTCGATCGTGTTGAAGTCGGGCGCGTCCTTGCCCACGAGGGCGCCGGACATCGCGTCCCGCCAGATCGGACCCGGCACGCCACCGCCGAAGACGAGGGGGTGGTACGACCCGCCGATGGTGATGTTGATCATCTT
The DNA here is from genome assembly GCF_040645115.1 of Streptomyces sp. NPDC046860. Lineage (NCBI taxonomy): Bacteria > Bacillati > Actinomycetota > Actinomycetes > Kitasatosporales > Streptomycetaceae > Streptomyces > Streptomyces sp. NPDC046860. The sequence continues at coordinate 16,249 of NZ_JBEYXQ010000015.1, forward strand.
CACGTCCTGCCGGGCGCTGCCGACCCAGACCGCGCCGGACATGTTCGGGGTGTAGCCGACGAACCAGGCGTTCTTCCGCTCGTCGGTCGTACCCGTCTTGCCCGCGCTGTCCCGGTCGTTCAGGCCCGCCTCCTGGCCGGTGCCGGAGTCGATCACGTCCCGGAGCAGGGTGTTGACCGTGTCCGCCGTCTTCTCGTTCATCGCGCGCGAGCACGTCGACTTCGGCACGGGCAGCGACTTCTCCTCGTCGCCGGACCGCTCGGTGATCGACTCGATGGCGACCGGAGTGCAGTACATGCCGCGCGCGGCGAAGGTGGCGTACGCGTTGGCCATGGTCAGCGGGGAGAGGCCGATGGAGCCGAGCGCGATGGACGGCTCCTGCGGCAGCTTGGAGCCGTCGCCCTGCACGACGTGCAGCTTGTCGGCCATCTTGGCCACCGGGCACAGCCCGATGTCGGAGATGAGCTGCACGAAGTAGGTGTTGACCGACTTGGCCATGGCCTCCTTCATGCGGTACGGGCCCTTCTCGGACTCGTTCTCGTTCTCCACCGTCTCCTTCTCGGTGTTGCGGTAAGGCGTGGCACCGCAGCGCTGGACGGGGCTCGGGTAGTTCATCTTGTACGGCGCCGAGTACGCCTGGGTCGGCGGCTTGCCGCCCTCGATCGCGGCCGCCGCCACGAACGGCTTGAAGGTCGAACCGGTCGGGAAGCCGAAGTTGGAGCCGCCCAGGTCCCGGTCGACCGAGAAGTTGTACTCCGTCTCGTCCTTGGCGTAGCCGAGCGGCTTCGACTGGCCCATCGCCAGCACCTTGCCGGTGCCCGGCTGCACCAGGGTCGCGGCCGCCGCGACCGAGTCGGACTTGTAGACGTGGTCCTTCAGCGAGTCCTGCACCGACTTCTGCGCCTGCGGGTCCAGCGTCGTACGGATCGTCAGGCCGCCCTTGTTCCAGACCTTGGCCCGCTCCTCGCGGGTCTTGCCGAAGACCGGGTCGGTGAGGAAGACGTTCTCGACGTACTTGCAGAAGAACCCGGAGTCGCGGGTCGCGGTGATGCAGCCGTTCTTGGGGCGGCTGACGTGCAGCCCCAGCGGCGCCTGCCCCGCGAGGTCGGCCTCGGCCTGCGAGATGTCGCCCAGCTCGGCCATGCGCTGGAGCACCGTGTTGCGCCGCTTGGTGGCCTCGGCCTCGTCGTTGACCGGGTCGTAGCGGCTCGGGGACTGCACGATGCCCGCGAGGAGGGCGGATTCCTGGAGGTTGAGGTCCTTGGCGTGCTTGGAGAAGTAGCGCTGGGCCGCGGCCTCGACGCCGTACGCCTGCTCGCCGAAGAAGGTGATGTTGAGGTAGTTCTCCAGGATCTTCTTCTTCCCGAGCTTCTCCTCGATCTGGATCGCGTACTTCAGCTCGCGGACCTTGCGGCCGAGGGTCTGCTGGGTGGCCTGGGCGACCTTGGTCGGGTCGTCGCCGGCCTCCTCGATGAAGTAGTTCTTCACGAGCTGCTGGGTGAGGGTGGACGCGCCCTGGGCGACGCCCCCGCTCTGCGCGTTCTTGTTCAGCGCGCGCAGCACGCCCTTGAGGTCGATGGCGCCGTGCTGGTAGAAGCGCGAGTCCTCGATGGCGACGATGGACTTCTGCATGTACGGCGAGATGTCCTTCAGCTCCACCACCGTGCGGTCACGGGAGTAGACGCTGGCGATCTGGTTGCCCCGGCTGTCCAGTATGGTCGTGCGCTGGCTGAGCTGGGGGCTCTTGAGGTTGGCCGGGATCTCGTCGAAGCCCTGCACCGACCCCTTCGCGGCCAGGCCCAGCGCCCCGGCGGCCGGCAGCGCGATGCCCGCCATGACCGCCCCCGCGAGCACACTGACACCGAGGAACTTGGCGGCCGATTGCGTCGTCGACAGACCACCGCCCGAGCGCTTCTTTGGCATGGGGGCAGCCTAATCCGTAGTGATAAGCGTTCCGGGGGAGCGACGGGCCCTCAGGGCGTACGGGTGCAGGATCGTGACGTCCGGTCGGGTGGCGGACGGCCTCCGGCCGGGTCGTGCGGGGGCCGGTCGGGCGCGCCGGGGCATGCCGGACGGGCGCCGGGTGCGTCACGGCACGGCAAAGCGGGGGCCGAGGTTGTCATTCGCCGGACACACGCACAGGCATTGGCCTAAGCTGCTCTCAACTGTCACAGCGGCGCGGCCATGTAGCAATACGTCCGGCGACCCCGAATCGTTCCGGAGTACCCCGACTTCTCACCGGGGACGTGTCCGAATCCGCCTCGTGTGTCACCCGGCGCCCCATGTGCCGCACCACAACCATCCCGCTTTGCCGGGATGATCACGCATGTCGCCAGCTCACTCCTCCGGGTGATCTGCCGCTTACCCATAGTCCGTTCGGGCCATTCAAGATTGGGCCCGAAGGGGGTGTTGCGCTGTCCGCGCCTTCCGTAACGTCCTCAACTGGCGGCGGTGAATATGCCGCTGCCGCCGTGGGGGAGCCTCGATTCGGGAGAGGACGGCGCCGGTATGGGCTGGGTTACCGACTGGAGTGCGCAGGCTGCCTGCCGCACTACCGATCCGGATGAACTGTTCGTGCAGGGAGCAGCGCAGAACAGGGCCAAGGCGGTGTGCACCGGTTGCCCGGTACGCACCGAGTGCCTGGCCGACGCGCTGGACAACCGCGTCGAGTTCGGCGTGTGGGGAGGCATGACGGAGCGCGAACGCCGGGCGCTGCTGCGCCGGCGTCCCACCGTGAGCTCGTGGCGCAGGCTGCTGGAGACCGCACGCTCGGAGTACGAGCGCGGCACCGGGATGGTGTCCCTCGACGACGACGAGGTGTACGAGAACTACGCCGCCGTGAGCTGAAGGCTTCTGTCGGCATAGGCCGGGGGGCATCGGGGGCGAGGCCGTCGGGGGTGACGTCGGCGTAGCCGGTACGGCCGCCGCACGGCGATGCCGCGCGGGGAGCCGGTGGGCGGGTGCGCCCGCCTGTGCCGTGCTGTGCCGCCGTACACAGGGACGAACAGGCGCGCGGGCATGCCGGTCTACGGCATGCCGTGGGGCCCGGGGGCCGGGCCGCCGCCGCTAGGACAGTTCCGTGTGCCCGGCCGCCAGGAGGTCGCCGATGTCGCGCAGGCCCGTGAGGTCGTGCACATCGCCGGGCAGCGCGGGCACTTCCACGATGGCCACCTCGGGGTGGCGGCTGATGAAACGGTCCCTCGTGCGCTGTTCGCGCGCGAGCAGCCGCATGCGTTCCGCGTGCAGCCGCAGCAGACCCGCGGTCAGGTCGTCCACGGACCGGTCCGGGTCCGGGGCGGGGGAGCCGTCGTCAGGAGCCGGAGAGGTGGAGCCGACCGGGGCGGAATCTGAACTTCCGTCCTTTTCGGGGGAGTTACGAACGTCAGCCTTCCCGTCCTCCTGATCCACAATGCCGGGGCCGGCAAGATTTTCCGCGGCGGCGAGCGCCCGCTCGGCCGACAGCCGGGTGGCGCCGCTGCCGTGGACGCGGTTGAGGACCAGGCCGACCAGCGGCATCTTCTCCGCCGCCAGCCGCTCGACGAAGTACGCCGCCTCGCGCAGCGCGTCCCGCTCCGGGGCCGCGACCACCAGGAACGCCGTACCGGGCGCCTGCAGCAGCTTGAAGGTGGCGTCCGCGCGGGTGCGGAACCCGCCGAACGTGGTGTCCATCGCGGAGACGAACGTCTGCGCGTCCTTGAGCAGCTGACCGCCCAGGATCTTGCCCAGGGTGCCGGTCATCATCGACATCCCGACGTTCAGGAACGCCATCCCCGCGCGGCCGCCCAGTTTCGCCGGAGCGGTCAGGAGCCGGATCAGCTTGCCGTCCAGGAACGAGCCCAGCCGCTTCGGCGCGTCGAGGAAGTCCAGCGCGTTGCGGGAGGGCGGGGTGTCGACGACGATCAGGTCCCACTCGTCCTTGGCCCGCAGCTGGCCGAGCTTCTCCATCGCCATGTACTCCTGCGTGCCCGCGAAGCCGCCGGAGACCGTCTGGTAGAAGGGGTTCGCCAGGATCTGCGCCGCCCGCTCGGGGTCCGCGTGCGCCTCCACGACCTCGTCGAAGGTGCGCTTCATGTCGAGCATCATGGCGTGCAGCTCGCCGGCCTCGGCCCGCTCGCCCGGCGCATCCGCGCGACGGTCCTCGGTGCCCTTGACCCGCCGCGGCACGTTGTCGAGGGAGTCGATGCCCATCGACTGGGCCAGCCGCTTGGCGGGGTCGATGGTGAGGACGACCACCTTGCGGCCCCGCTCGGCGGCCCGGAGCGCGAGCGCGGCCGCCGTGGTGGTCTTGCCGACGCCGCCGGAGCCGCAGCACACCACGATCCGGGTCCGGGGGTCGTCCAGCAGCGGGTCCACGTGCAGGGTCTCCGCCGGGGACAGGCCGGAGCGCGCGTCCGGGTCGGCGGCGGTCTGCGGGTCCGGACTCATGACAACCCCTGCTTCCGCAACTCGGTGGCAAGTTCGTACAGACCGGCGAGGTCCATGTCCTCGGCGAGCAGCGGCAGCTCGTCCACCGGCAGGCCCAGCTCGTCGAGGACCGCGCGCTGCTCCCGCTCCAGCGTGTGCCGTTCGGCGTACTCGGCGGCCTGCGTCAGCAGCGGGTCGACCAGCCGCTCGGCGTGCCCGCCGCGCCGCGCCCCGCCGAGACCCGCCGAGGACAGCGCGCGGGCGACCGCGTTGTGCGGCACGGAGCGCGCCAGATCCAGCTCGGCCGCGTCGAGCAGCTCGGGGCGGACCATGTTCACGATGACACGGCCCACCGGAAGCCCGGCCGCGCGCAGTTCGGCGATGCCGTCGGCGGTCTCCTGGACCGGCATCTCCTCCAGCAGCGTGACCAGGTGCACGGCGGTCTCCGGCGACTTCAGCACCCGCATCACGGCCTGCGCCTGATTGTGTATGGGGCCGATCTTGGCGAGGCCCGCCATCTCGTCGTTGACGTTGAGGAAGCGGGTGATGCGGCCGGTGGGGGGCGCGTCCATCACGACGTGGTCGTAGAGGAACTCTCCGCTCTTGTCCTTGCGGCGCACCGCCTCGCACGCCTTGCCGGTCAGCAGGACGTCACGCAGTCCCGGCGCGATGGTGGTGGCGAAGTCTATGGCGCCGAGTTTTCTCAGCGCGCGGCCCGCGCTGCCGAGTTTGTAGAACATCTGGAGATAGTCCAGAAGGGCCTGTTCGGGATCGATGGCGAGGGCATAGACCTCTCCCCCTCCGGGAGCGACGGCGATCTTCCGCTCCTCGTAGGGCAACGCCTCGGTCTCGAAGAGCTGTGCGATGCCCTGCCGGCCCTCGACCTCGACGAGAAGCGTCCGCTTCCCCTCGGTGGCGAGAGCCAGCGCTAGGGCGGCGGCGACCGTCGTCTTTCCGGTCCCGCCCTTGCCGCTGACGACCTGGAGCCTGCTCACGTCTTCGAGCCTAACCAGTCCGGGCGACACTCACGCGGGAGGCTGTGGATAACAACGACTACAGTCGGCCTATGACCAAGTGGGAATACTCAACGGTGCCGCTGCTCGTCCACGCCACGAAGCAGATCCTGGACAACTGGGGCGAGGACGGCTGGGAGCTCGTCCAGGTGGTGCCCGGGCCCAACCCCGAGCAGCTCGTCGCCTACCTGAAGCGCGAGAAGCAGGCGTGAGCGCGGTCGAGGCCCGGCTCGCCGACCTCGGCCTGACGCTGCCGGAGGTCGTGCCGCCGCTGGCCGCGTACCAGCCCGCCGTGCGGTCCGGGATCTACGTCTACACCGCGGGCCAGTTGCCCATGGTGGACGGGCAGCTGCCCGTCACCGGCAAGGTCGGCGCCGAGGTCACGGCCGAGGAGGCCAAGGACCTGGCCCGGACCTGCGCGCTGAACGCGCTGGCCGCCGTCAAGTCCGTCACCGGCGACCTGGACCTGATCGCCCGCGTGGTGAAGGTCACCGGCTTCGTCGCCTCCGCCGCCGACTTCACCGGCCAGCCTGGCGTCCTCAACGGCGCCAGCGAGCTGCTCGGCGAGGTGCTCGGCGACAAGGGCGTGCACGCCCGCAGCGCGGTGGGCGTCGCGGTGCTGCCGCTGGACGCGCCGGTCGAGGTCGAGATCCTGGTCGAGCTGGTCCCGTAGCCCGTCCGGCCCGCGATCCGGCACCTCTCGAACATCTGCCCTGTTCGGGATAGCCTCCGCCCATGGCGAACGGTCAGTGGTACCCCCCGGAGTGGCCCGACCGCATCCGCGCCCTCGCGGACGGCACGCTCACCCCTGTCGCCCCGAAGCGGGCGGCGACCGTGCTGCTGCTCAAGGACACCCCGGCCGGTCCGGCCGTGCACATGCTGCGCAGACGCGCCTCCATGGCTTTCGCCGGAGGCGCGTACGCGTATCCGGGCGGCGGGGTCGACCCCCGCGACGACGACCACCACGTCCGCTGGGCGGGCCCCACGCGCGCGTGGTGGGCGGACCGGCTCGGCGTCGACGAGGGCGCGGCCCAGGCGATCGTCTGCGCGGCCGTGCGCGAGACGTACGAGGAGGCGGGCGTCCTGCTCGCCGGGACCGGCCCGGACTCCGTCGTCGGCGACACCAGCGGGGACGACTGGGAGGCGGACCGCGCCGCCCTGGTCGCGCACGAGCTGTCCTTCGCCGAGTTCCTCGACCGCAGGGGGCTCGTGCTGCGCTCCGACCTGCTGGGGGCGTGGACCCGCTGGATCACCCCCGAGTTCGAGACCCGGCGCTACGACACCTGGTTCTTCGTCGCCGCCCTGCCCGAGGGCCAGCGCACCCGCGACCTGTCCACCGAGGCCGACCGCACGGTGTGGACGCGGCCCGCCGACGCGGCCGCCGGATACGACCGGGGCGAGCTGCTGATGATGCCGCCCACCATCGCCACCCTGCGCCAGCTGCTGCCCCACGGGACGGCCGCCGAGGCCCTCGCCGCCGCGCCCGGCCGTGATCTCACCCCGGTGCTGGCGCGCGCCCGGCTGCTGGACGGCCGGGTGGAGCTGAGCTGGCCGGGGCACGAGGAGTTCACCAAGCACGTCCCGGCAGCCCCGGGCCCGCGGGGAGGCACGGCATGAGCGACGCCGCCGCCCTGCCCGGCCAGCCCCGTGACGTGGTCCGCTCGGGCCCGGCGACCGAACGCGCCGTCAACGTCCTCGCGCCCAACGCCTCGCCCATGACCCTGGACGGCACCAACACCTGGATCGTCGCCGAACCGGACTCCGACCTCGCCGTGGTCATAGACCCCGGCCCGCTGGACGACGGCCACCTGCGCGAGGTCGTCGACACGGCGGAGAAGGCGGGCAAGCGGATAGCGCTCACCCTGCTCACCCACGGCCACGCCGACCACGCGGAGGGCGCGTCCCGGTTCGCGGAGATCACCGGCACGCGCGTGCGCGCGCTCGACCCGGCGCTGCGGCTCGGGGACGAGGGGCTGGGCGCCGGGGACGTGGTCACGGTCGGCGGTCTGGAGCTGCGGGTCGTGCCCACCCCCGGCCACACCGCGGACTCCCTGAGCTTCCATCTCCCGGCCGACCGCGCGGTGCTCACCGGTGACACCGTCCTCGGGCGCGGCACGACCCTCGTCGCCCACCCCGACGGCCGGCTCGGCGAGTACCTGGCCTCCCTGCGCCGCCTGCGCTCGCTGACCGTGGACGACGGCGTGCACACCGTCCTGCCGGGCCACGGCCCGGTCCTGGAGGACGCCCAGGGCGCCGTCGACTTCTACCTCGCCCACCGCGCCAACCGCCTGGCCCAGATCGAGACGGCGGTCGAGAACGGCCACCGCACCGCCGAGGCCGTGGTGGCCCACGTGTACGCCGACGTCGACCGCTCCCTGTGGCCGGCGGCCGAGCTCTCGGTCCGGGCCCAGCTGGACTATCTGGGCGAGCACGGGCTGATCTGAGCCCCGGCCCGCTAGCGTGGCCGCGTGATCAGGATGGAGTGGGACGGCCTGACCGACCGCGGGCAGTTCGGCGAGGAGTACCTCCGGGAGCGCGACCGCTTCGCCGACCTGGCGCGGGACGCCGACTGGGACGCGGTCTTCGAAGAGCTGGGCAGGCGCCCGGAGTGGGCGAACCTCCCCCGGCCCGGCCTGCGCAGCGGGTTCGCCCCGCTGCACCAGGCCGCCTGGCACGGCGCGGACTTCGCCGTCGTCTCCCGGCTGATCGCGCACGGCGCCTGGCGCACCCGGCGCGCGCGGGACGGCGGGCGAGCCGTGGACGTCGCGCGCGAGCGCGGGCACACGCATCTCCTCGAACTGCTGGAGCCCGTCCCGGTGCGGACGCTCCCGGCCCCGGCGCACGAGCTGGAGAGGCACTTCCACGCGCTGCTCCGGGACCACGCGGGCCACGCCCTGGAGCGGACCGAGCACCTGCTGCCGCCGCTGACGGAGGGCCCGGACGTCGGCGTCGTCTTCCCGGTCGCCGGGATGATGGGCGGCTTCACCTACCGCCTCGGACCGGACCACCTGCACGTGCACGCCCACTCGCGGATGGACTACAGCGACGGCAGCCGCTACCGCGTGACCGCCACGGGCTGGTCCGGGCTCTGATCAGGGCTGGACGGCCCCCGCGTCCGCGCGCCCGGTCTTCTCGCCGTGCACGCGCGCGTACTCCGCGGCCAGCCACGGTCCCAGGTCGTCCGCGTAGCCGCGCAGGACCGCCGGGTCCCCGACGGGCTCGCGGCCGTAGCGGGCCGCCACACGCATCTGGGCGGCCCTGCGGGGGTGGTACGCGCCGAACACCTCCGCCATCTCCGCCGGCTCGCTCGTCCAGCCGTTCCAGCGGGGCATCACCAGGGTGAAGCCGTTGCGCACCAGATGCCGGGACATGAAGCGGACGAGGGGACGCCGGGCCTCCTCGGTGCCGGCGCCGGCGATCCGTGAGCGCCAGCGGGGGAGCAGCAGGGCGAGGTCGCCGTTGGTCTCGCGGGCGAGCAGCGAGGTGGGCCGGTAGCGGGGCAGCCGCCCGGCGAGGTCGTCCCCGAGCAGCGGGGTGCACAGGCAGGCCAGGAACCACCCCATGTCGTACCGCTCGGCCTCGCTCAGCAGCCGGGCCCGGCCGTACAGCAGGCTGCCCACGCCGTCGATCTGCGGGAAGCGCCCGTCGAGGTGGGTACCGAGGTCCGCCACGGCGGCCCGGTCGGCGTCGGAGGGCTCCGAGTCCAGCGCGATGAGCAGGTCCAGGTCGCTGCGTCCCACGCGCGCGGTGCCGCGTGGGACGGACCCGTAGAGGTAGCCGCTGTGCAGCCGCTCCCCGAACACCTCCGCCAGCCCGGTCCGCGCTGCCGCCACCACGGGGCGGAACGCGTCCTGCACGCGCGCGAGGGAGCCTTCACGGGCGATGAACCCCTCGGCGTCGAGGCCGTGGGGCACTGGCGGTGCTGGCATGCGGACACTGTGCACCGCCTCAGGCGGCCGTGCAGGTCATTTACGGACGCCAGGGCCCTGCCCGGCGTGGAGAGGCCCCGGTGGGCGTCAGCGGGACCGCTTGGCCAGCCGCTCGACGTCCAGCAGGATCACCGCGCGCGCCTCCAGGCGGAGCCAGCCGCGCTGGGCGAAGTCGGCGAGCGCCTTGTTGACCGTCTCGCGGGAGGCGCCGACCAGCTGGGCCAGCTCCTCCTGGGTGAGGTCGTGCACCACGTGGATGCCCTCCTCGGACTGCACGCCGAAGCGGCGCGACAGGTCCAGCAGGGCGCGCGCGACACGGCCGGGCACGTCGGAGAAGACCAGGTCGGACATGGCGTCGTTGGTCTTGCGCAGGCGGCGGGCGACGGCGCGCAGCAGGGCGCCGGCGACCTCGGGGCGGGCGTTCAGCCAGGGCTGGAGGTCGCCGTGGCCGAGGCCGAGCATCTTGACCTCGGTCAGCGCGGTCGCGGTGGCCGTGCGCGGGCCCGGGTCGAACAGCGAGAGTTCGCCGATCAGCTCGCTGGGGCCGACGACGGCGAGCATGTTCTCGCGCCCGTCGGGTGAGGTGCGGTGCAGCTTGACCTTGCCCTCGGTGACGACGTAGAGCCGGTCGCCGGGGTCGCCCTCGTGGAACAGGGAGTCGCCCCGAGCGAGGGTCACCTCGCTCATGGAGGCGCGCAGCTCAGCGGCCTGCTCGTCGTCAAGAGCCGCGAAGAGCGGGTTGCGCCGCAGAACGTCGTCCACGAGTTCTCTCCTTGTCGAGCTGCTCAGGGGATGTTCCTCCCCAGCGTGCCAGGGGACCGTGTTCCCCGTTTTCCCGGACGGTCCAAACAGTGTGATCTGTCACAAGGATGCCGCACAGGTGTCCCGGGGTAAGCGGCAGGGGTCCAATCGGGGGCCGATCTTCCGGGTCCGGAGCGGATGTCGGTGCCGGGCTCTAGGCTGGCCGGGTGTCCAAATCGCCGGTGAGAGCGCAGGCCGAGGGGGCTGGGCGGGTGGTTGTACGACGTGATTCCGCCGTGGGCGAACAGGATTCCAGTGGAAGTGGCAAAAAGGTGAAATCCATAAAAAATGCCCCGGTGAAGAAGACGTCCGCGAAACCGTCCGGTACGGCCCCGTCCGGCGAGTCCCGCACGACCCTCGTCCGCCGCGCCCGGCGCATCAACCGCGAACTCGCCGAGGTGTATCCCTACGCCCACCCCGAGCTGGACTTCGAGAACCCCTTCCAGCTCGTGGTCGCCACGGTCCTGTCCGCCCAGACCACCGACCTGCGCGTCAACCAGACCACCCCGGCGCTGTTCGCCAAGTACCCCACCCCGGAGGACCTCGCGGCGGCCGACCCCGCCGAGGTGGAGGAGATCCTGCGGCCCTGCGGCTTCTTCCGCGCCAAGACGCGCTCGGTCATAGGGCTGTCCAAGGCGCTGGTGGAGGACTTCGGCGGTGAGGTCCCCGGCAGGCTGGAGGACCTGGTCAAGCTGCCCGGCGTCGGCCGCAAGACCGCCTTCGTGGTCCTCGGCAACGCCTTCGGCAGGCCCGGCATCACCGTGGACACCCACTTCCAGCGGCTGGTGCGGCGCTGGAAGTGGACCGAGGAGACCGAGCCCGACAAGATCGAGGCCGCGGTCGGCGAGCTCTTCCCCAAGAAGGACTGGACCGACCTCTCCCACCACGTCATCTGGCACGGCCGCCGCATCTGCCACGCCCGCAAGCCGGCCTGCGGCGCCTGCCCCATCGCCCCGCTCTGCCCGTCCTACGGCGAGGGCGAGACCGACCCGGACAAGGCACGGGCGCTCCTGAAGTACGAGAAGGGCGGCTTCCCCGGCCAGCGGCTCAACCCGCCGCAGTCCTATCTGGACGCCGGCGGCATCGCGGCCCCGCCGCTGGGGGCCGGATGACGGAACGATCCCGGGGCACGCGAGCGTTGGACACGGCAGGAGGGGGCGGTCATGACGTACACGCGTGACACGCGAGAGGACCCGGTGGCGCTGCGCAGGGAGGGCCTGCCGGGCTGGCTGGAGCCGGTGGCGCGGGCCGCCGAGACGGTCCAGCCGCTCCAGCTCAGCCGCTTCCTGCCGCCGGAGGACGGCGGCGGCCGCCAGTCGGCGGTGCTGATCCTCTTCGGCGAGGGCGAGCGCGGCCCCGAGCTGCTGCTGATGGAGCGCGCGGGCTCGCTGCGCTCCCACGCGGGGCAGCCCTCCTTCCCGGGCGGCGCCCTCGACGCCGTGGACGGCGACCCCAAGACCGACGGTCCGCTGCGGGCGGCGCTGCGCGAGGCGGAGGAGGAGACCGGCCTCGACCCGGCCGGCGTCCAGCTCTTCGGCGTGCTGCCCGCGCTCTACATCCCGGTCAGCGAGTTCGTCGTCACCCCTGTCCTCGGCTGGTGGCGCGAGCCCAGCCCGGTCGGTGTCGTCGACCCGGGCGAGACCGCCCGCGTCTTCACCGTCCCCGTGGCGGATCTCACGGACCCGGCCAACCGCGCCACCACCGTGCATCCCAGCGGTCACCGGGGTCCGGCATTCCTGGTCGAATCGGCCCTGGTGTGGGGGTTCACGGCCGGTGTCATCGACCGGCTGCTGCACTACGCGGGCTGGGAGCGCCCCTGGGACAGAACCCGGCAGGTCCCGCTCGACCGGTGGTCGTGACAGGGTGTCGTGCGTGTTCGTTGCCGCGGAGAGAGTCGATGGGCGGGGCCTGAAGCGTTGAACGTGCTGGACATCCTGCTGCTGCTGGCCGCCGCGTGGTTCGCGGTCGTGGGTTACCGCCAGGGCTTCGTCGTCGGCATCCTGTCGGTGACCGGCTTCCTCGGCGGCGGCCTGCTCACCGTCTACGCGCTGCCCCCGGTCTGGGACGCCCTGACCGAGGGCGCGGAGGTCAGCACCGCGGCCGCGGTCGTCGCGGTCATCGTCGTGATCGTCATCGCCTCCGTGGGGCAGGCCCTCACCACGCACCTGGGCGGCAAGCTGCGCCGGCACATCACGTGGTCCCCGGCCCGCGCGCTGGACGCCACCGGCGGTGCCCTGGTCAACGTGGCCGCCATGCTGCTGGTCGCGTGGCTCCTCGGCTCCGTCCTGGCCCAGACGACGCTGCCGACGCTCGGCCGCGAGGTGCGCGGCTCCAAGGTGCTGGTCGGGATGGACCAGGTGCTGCCCGAGCGGTCCAACACGTGGTTCAAGGACTTCACCTCGGTCCTCGCGCAGAACGGCTTCCCGCAGGTCTTCAGCCCGTTCTCCGACGAGCAGATCCGCGAGGTCCGCCCGCCCGACCAGGCCCTGGCGAGCAGCGCCGCGGCCACCCGGGCCCAGCGCTCGATCGTCAAGGTCACCGGCACGGCCCGCAGTTGCGGCAAGGTGCTGGAGGGCACCGGCTTCGTCTTCGGCGAGCGGCGGGTGATGACCAACGCCCATGTCGTCGGCGGCGTCGACGAACCCACCGTCCAGATAGGCGGGGAGGGCCGCAAGTACGACGCCACGGTGGTGCTCTACGACTGGCGGCGCGACATCGCCGTCCTGGACGTCCCCGACCTGCGCGCGCCCGTGCTGCGGTTCGCCGCAGAGGGCGCCGGCGGCGGGGACGGCGCGATCGTGGCCGGCTTCCCGGAGAACGGCGCGTACGACGTGCGCGCGGCGCGCGTCCGCGGGCGCATCACGGCGAACGGCCCGGACATCTACCACCGGGGCACGGTCGGCCGGGACGTGTACTCGCTCTACACCACCGTCCGCCAGGGCAACTCCGGCGGCCCGCTGCTGACCCCTCAGGGGAAGGTGTACGGCGTGGTGTTCGCCAAGTCGCTGGACGACGCCGAGACCGGGTACGCCCTCACCACGGACGAGATCCGCGAGGACATCGCCCAGGGACGCACCGCGAACCAGCAGGTCGGAACCGACAACTGCGCGCTCTGAGCGCCCTCATGGGGCCGTGGTCGGCCGGCTGAAGCGGCGGGGCTCAGTCGCGCGCCGTGTGGCGCAGGCGTACGGACACCCAGCGGGCCCGGCGGCGCAGGATGCGCGGAATCCCCACCCTCGGGTCCGCCTCCGCGAGTTGCGGAGTTCCTCCTGGTGGCGAGGTCGGCCCGGAGGCCGAGCGTCGTTCGCGGGGTGCGTCACCGTGGTCGTGCGTCCAGCCCATACCCCGACGTGTGCCCCCGCCCCAAGGTCGATAACCACGTCGGGGCCACCGGATCGGCCTATGCGTCAGGCATGTGGCGATCCGGAGGACAAGTGGTCGGAAACGGTGGGGAAAACGGACACCCAGTGCACCCGAACGGTCACCGATCGGGTTCGGGGTCCTTCAGCCAGTTGATCAGCTCGGTGGAGAACGCCACCGGGTCCTCCTCGTGCGGGAAGTGCCCCAGCCCGTCGAACAGCCGCCAGCGGTAGGGCGCCTCCACGTACTCACCCGAACCGGCCGCGCTGCGGGTCCGGGTGACCGGGTCCAGCGAGCCGTGCAGATGCAGCGTCGGCACCCGGACCGGCCGCTTCATGCGCCGGTTGAACTGGATGCCGTCCGGCCGGGCCAGCGAACGCACCAGCCAGCGGTACGGCTCGATCGAGCAGTGCGCCGTCGACGGGATGCACATCGCCCGCTGGTACGCCTCCACGTCCGCGTCCTCCGGCAGCCGGGGGCCGGACCAGTCGCGGATCAGCTCGCCCACCAGCGCGCCGTCGTCGGCGGTGAGCCGGCGCTCGGGAATCCACGGCCGCTGGAAGCCCCAGATGTAGGAGCTGGCCGCCGTCTGCCGGGCGTCCTTCAGCATCGCCGCGCGCCAGCGCCGGGGGTGCGGCATGGACGCCACGGCGAGCCGCCGCACCAGCTTCGGCCGCATCGCCGCCGCCGTCCACGCCAGGTAACCGCCCAGGTCGTGGCCGACCAGCGCGGCGTCCGGCTCGCCGAGCGAGCGGATCACCCCGGTGACGTCCAGCGCCAGGTTGGCGGGGTCGTACCCGCGCGGGGTGCGGTCGCTGCCGCCGACGCCCCGCAGATCCATGGCGACGGCCCGGTAGCCCGCGCCCGCCAGCGCGGACATCTGGTGCCGCCAGGTCCACCAGAACTGCGGGAAGCCGTGCAGCAGCAGCACCAGGGGGCCGTCGCCCAGCTCGGCGATGTGGAAACGCGCCCCGTTGGCGGCGACGTCCCGGTGCGTCACCTGCTCCCCGGAGGGCAGGTCGAGGCGTACGGCTGGTGCGGCGGCGGGTTCCGTCATGAGGACGAGCGTGCCACAGCCTTGCCCGTACGGTCCGCCGCGGGCAGCTCGCGCGGGTGCGGCTTGGCCTTCTGGAGCACGCCCGCCGACGTCTTCATGGACGCGGCGACCTTCTGCGGGGCCTTGCTCTTCTTGGCCTTCTTGGCGAGGGTCACGCCGATCAGCGCGAGCAGGCCGGCCAGCAGCACGTTGGCGGCGAAGGACAGCAGGAAGCACACCGCGAGGTTCCAGTGGCTCCAGGTCCGGATGCCGTAGGCCAGCGCGAAGTTGAGCATCGGCAGCGAGAACACCAGCACCGCGCCCGCGACGGAGAAGGCGCCGCCGCTCGCCGCGCCGCGCTTCACGTCCCGCTTGAGCTGCGCCTTGGCCAGCGCGATCTCGTCGTGCACCAGCGCCGACATCTCGGTCGTCGCCGAGGCGACCAGCTGGCCGATGCTGTGTTCGGCGCCGACCGGCCTGCCGTCGGGTGCGCTCATCGCGTTCTCTCCCTCTGCTCTGTGTGCCGTCTTGTTTTGTACCGTCTCGTCAGATCATGCCGGACGACCGTTCTCATCGCCTGCCCCGCCCGGCACTTCGGCACGCGCGTGGCGCTGCTCGGCGGACAGTTCGGCGGCCAGACGCCGGTGCTCGGCGGCCTTCCCCTCGTGGATCTCGGCCATGCGCAGGTGATACGCCGGGTCGTCCTGCTCGTAGACGTCGGGGATGCCGTCCAGATCCTCGTCGCGCTCCTCGTCCTCGCACAGCCGCCGGTACTTGGTGTTGCGCACCTTCAGCAGCACGGTCGCACAGATGGCCGCGATCAGCGATCCGACGAGGACGGCCGCCTTCACCTCGGCGGTCAGGACCGTGTCGCCGGCGAAGGCCAGCTCGCCGATGAGCAGGGAGACGGTGAAACCGATCCCGGCGAGCGTGGCGACCGCGAACACGTCCGCCCAGGCCAGCCCGTCGCTCAGCGAGGCGCGGGTGAAGCGGACGGTCAGCCAGGTCCCGCCGAAGACGCCGACCGTCTTGCCGACGACCAGCCCGAGCACCACCCCGAGCGTCTCCGGACGGGTGAACACCTGGGCCAGCGCTCCGCCGGAGATCGGCACCCCCGCGCTGAACAGCGCGAACAGCGGTACCGCGAGTCCGGCCGACAGCGGCCGCATCAGGTGCTCCAGCCGTTCACCCGGCGACTGCTCCTCACCCTCACGGGTGACGCAGCGGAGCATCAGGCCCATCGCCACACCGGCGATGGTCGCGTGGACGCCGCTGTTGTACATCAGGGCCCAGATCACCAGCGCCAGCGGCACGTACACGTACCAGCCGCGCACCCCCTTGCGCAGCAGCAGCCAGAACACCGCGAGGGCGACGACCGCCCCGCCGAGGGCGGCGAAGTCGATCCGGCTGGTGAAGAAGACCGCGATGATCAGGATGGCGAAGAGGTCGTCGACCACGGCGAGGGTCAGCAGGAAGGCGCGCAGCGCGCTGGGCAGCGAGGTGCCGATGACCGCGAGGACGGCCAGCGCGAAGGCGATGTCGGTGGCGGTCGGCACCGCCCAGCCGGCCAGGGAGCCCCCGCCGGTGAGGCCGGTCAGCGTGTACACCAGCGCGGGTACGGCCATCCCGCACAGCGCGGCCACCACGGGCAGGACGGCCGCCTTGGGGTCGCGCAGGTCCCCGGCGACCAGCTCGCGTTTCAGCTCGACCCCGGCGACGAAGAAGAAGATGGCCAGCAGGCCGTCGGCCGCCCAGTGGGCGACGGAGAGGTCGAGGCCGAGGGCGGCGGGGCCGAGGTGGAAGTGGCTGACGGCGTCGTAGGCGTGGCTCAGCGCGGGGATGTTGGCCCAGAGGAGCGCCGCGACGGCGGCGACGAGCAGGAGGACACCGCCGACGGTCTCGGTGCGCAGCGCGTCCGCGACGGCGGTCCGCTCGGGCAGCGACAGCCGACCGAGCGCCTTGCGGGCGGCGTTGGGGGTGCGGGACGCGGCCACGGTGGGAACCTCCGGCTGGTGGGCATGACAGAACGCTTGCCGACCAGACTTCCCGGCGCACCTCGAGGCACGGACAACTGCCGCACTTTGCTTACTTTACCTAAGACCGGGGGTCCCGGCGCGTCGCCGGGACCCCCGGTCCCCTGTCCGCTCAGCCCTCGCTGGAGGAGGACGGCAGCTTGGACTGGATGAGCGACATGACCGTGGAGTCCGTCAGCGTGGTGACGTCTCCGAGCTCACGGTTCTCCGCCACGTCCCGCAGCAGCCGGCGCATGATCTTGCCGGAGCGGGTCTTGGGCAGCTCCACGACCGGCAGGACCCGCTTGGGCTTGGCGATCGGGCCGAGGGTGGAGCCGACGTGGTCGCGCAGCTCGGCGACCAGCTTCTCGTCCTCGGCGGCCGAGCCGCGCAGGATGACGAAGGCGACGATGGCCTGGCCGGTCGTCTCGTCGGCCGCGCCCACGACGGCCGCCTCGGCGACGGCGGGGTGCGACACCAGCGCCGACTCCACCTCCGTGGTGGAGATGTTGTGGCCCGACACCAGCATCACGTCGTCCACGCGACCGAGGAGCCAGATGTCCCCGTCGTCGTCCTTCTTCGCGCCGTCGCCGGCGAAGTACTTGCCCTGGAAGCGCGACCAGTAGGTGTCCAGGAACCGCTGGTCGTCGCCCCAGATGGTGCGCAGCATCGACGGCCACGGCTCGGTGAGGACCAGGTAGCCGCCGCCCCCGTTCGGCACCTCGTTGGCCTCGTCGTCGACGACGGTGGCGCTGATGCCGGGCAGCGGACGCTGCGCGGAGCCGGGCTTGGTCTCGGTGACACCCGGCAGCGGCGAGATCATCATCGCGCCGGTCTCGGTCTGCCACCAGGTGTCCACGACCGGGGTGATGTCGGCGCCGATGTTCTTGCGGTACCAGACCCACGCCTCGGGGTTGATCGGCTCGCCCACCGAGCCCAGCACCCTGAGCGAGGTCAGGTCGAACTGCGCGGGGATCTCGTCGCCCCACTTCATGAACGTCCGGATCGCGGTCGGCGCGGTGTAGAGGATCGAGACGCGGTACTTCTCGACGATCTCCCAGAAGCGGCCCTGGTGCGGGGTGTCCGGGGTGCCCTCGTACATGACCTGGGTCGCGCCGTTGGCCAGCGGGCCGTAGACGATGTAGGAGTGGCCGGTGACCCAGCCGACGTCGGCCGTGCACCAGTAGACGTCCGTCTCCGGCTTGAGGTCGAAGACGGCCCAGTGGGTGTAGGCCGCCTGCGTGAGGTAGCCGCCCGAGGTGTGCAGGATGCCCTTCGGCTTACCCGTGGTGCCGGAGGTGTAGAGGATGAACAGCGGGTGCTCCGCGCCGAACGCCTCCGGGGTGTGCTCGGCCGACTGGCGCCCGACCAGCTCGTCCCACCACACGTCCCGCCCGGCGTCGAACGCCACGTCCTGCCCGGTACGGCGGACCACCAGCACGTGCTCGACGGTGCCGGCCTTGGCGACCGCGTCGTCCACGGCGGGCTTGAGCGCGGAGGGCTGGCCGCGGCGGTATCCGCCGTCGGAGGTGATGACGACCTTGGCGTCCGCGTCCTTGATGCGGGTGGCCAGCGCGTCCGCCGAGAAGCCGCCGAAGACCACCGAGTGCGCGGCGCCGATCCGGGCCGTGGCCAGCATCGCGATCGCGGTCTCGGGGATCATCGGCATGTAGATGGCGACCCGGTCGCCCTTGCGGACACCCAGCTCCAGCAGGGCGTTGGCCGCCTTGGAGACCTCGTCCTTCAGCTCGGCGTAGGTCAGGGAGCGGCTGTCGCCCGGCTCGCCCTCGAAGTGGATGGCGACGCGGTCGCCGTTGCCGGCCTCCACGTGCCGGTCCACGCAGTTGTAGGCGACGTTCAGCTCGCCGTCCTCGAACCACTTGGCGAACGGCGGGTTCGACCAGTCGAGCGTCTTGGTCGGCTCCTTGGCCCAGCTCAGCCTGCGGGCCTGTTCGGCCCAGAAACCGAGCCGGTCGGCGTCGGCCTTTTCGTACGCCTCGGCCGTGACGTTGGCGTTCGCGGCCAGATCGGCCGGCGGCGCGAAGCGTCGCTCCTCCCGAAGAAGGTTGGCCAGGCTCTCGTTGCTCACGACATCTCCCTTTCCCAGGGTGTCCGTTGTGTCCCGGGCCACACCTCATCAGACGTCGGAGCTGATGACAAGGGTGGACCGCAGAATTGGTTTAGACCTCTCTGCGGTCACCGCACGCGTGGCCGCTCAGACCAAGCTGCCCACCTCCGGCCCCTCTCGCACGTCCTCCTTCACGTCCTCTCTCACGTCGTGGAAGACCTCCCCGTCCTCCTCGTCCCCGAGCAGGTACGCCCGCGCCTCGCCGACGTGGAAGTACATGCCGTGCAGCTCCAGCGCACCGGCCGCCAGGGCGCGCCCGACCGACTCGTGCGCCCTCAGATGCGCCAGTTGCTGCACCACGTTGGTCAGGCACAGCTCCTCCACCGCGTCGGCCACCGGGCGCGCGGCCAGCCGGGGGCGCTCCGGGCGCCCGTCGGCCATCCGGCCGAGGCTCGGCTCCCCGTGCCGCAGCCACCGGCGCAGCGGGGTCGTCGCGGTGCCGGGCTCGGCGGCCAGCAGGGCCTGCATCGCCCCGCACCCGGAGTGCCCGCACACGGTGATCGACCTGACGCCGAGCACGTCCACCGCGTACTCGATGGCGGCCGCGACCGAGTCGTCGGAGTGCTCCTGGGCTGGCGGGGGCACGAGGTTGCCGACGTTGCGGACCACGAACAGGTCGCCCGGACCGCTCGCGGTGATCATCGACGTGACGAGCCGGGAGTCGGCGCAGGTCAGGAACAGCTGCGAGGGCCGCTGTCCTTCCTTGGCCAGCCGGGCCAGCTCCTCCCGCACCAGCGGCGCGGTGTTCCTCTGGAACGAGCTGATGCCCCGGGCGAGTTCATGTGTCTCGGGGTGGGGGCGGGTGGCCCAGGAGCCGGCCGTCCCGCGCGGGGTGACCGGGTCCGGGGCCGCTTCCCGGGTGCCCTGCTCTCCGGGTGCCTTCTCGCCCGAGGCCGGCACCGGCATCGCGCACCGGTGGTTCCGCCACGGTGTCCAGGGGCGGCACCGGCAGACGGTGGAGGAGGGCGCGCCCTCGTCCCGTACGCCGGTGCGGCGGTCCTTCAGCTCGGCGGAGCCGCCCCGCGCGGTGTGGGAGCTTCGCCAGTCCTGTAGCGACTCGTACGCCGCGTGGTCCATGAAGGAGCCGTCCAGCTCCACCACGGCACGGGCGCCGGGGGGCACGCGGTGCAGGGCTCTGCTGAGCCGGGGCACGGCGAGGAACGTCAACTGGCCGCGCACATGGATGTGATGGACCCCCTCCCTCTCCTCGTGCGTGATGCGGGTGTGGGTGAGGCGGTGCAGGGCGAGGGCGACGGCCACGGCGATGCCGAGGAGCACCCCCTCCAGGACGCCGAGGCAGACCACGCCGAGGGTGGTGGCGGCGTACACCGGCACCTCGCGGTGGCGGGTCACCGTGCGGATGTGGTGCAGGGACACCATCTGGATGCCGACGGCCATCACCAGGGCGGCCAGCGAGGCCAGCGGGATCTGCTCCAGGAGCGGGACCATCAGCAGGGCGGCGATCACCACCAGGCCGCCGTGCAGCATCGTGGAGTTCCGGCTCACGGCACCCGCGTTCACGTTCGCCGTGCTCCGTACCGCCACTCCCGCGACCGGGAGTCCGCCGAGCGCGCCGGAGAGGATGTTGGCCGCGCCCTGGCCGAGCAGTTCGCGGTCGAGGTCGGAGCGGCCGACGTGCGCGGGGCCGGTGCGGGCGGCGGCCAGCTTGTCCACGGCCACCGCGCCGAGCAGCGACTGCACGCTGCACACCAGGGTGGTGGTCAGCACGGCGGCGACGACGCCCAGCGCGGGTCCTTCGGGGAGTCCGGCCAGGGCGTGACTGCGCCAGGACGGGAGGTCGACGCGGGGCAGGGTGAGTCCGGTCAGCGCGGCCGTCACGGTGGCCCCGATGACGGCGACCAGCGCGGCCGGGACCCGGCGGAGCAGGGTGCCCACGGCGCCGGGGATGCGGGGCCAGGCCAGCAGCAGTGTCAGCGTCAGGGCGCTCATCGCCACGGCGGCCGGGTCGAGGCGGGCCAACTGGGCCGGGAGGGCCCGCAGGTTGGCGAGGACGGAGCTGTCCGGACTACCGCCGAGCACGATGTGCACCTGGGCCACGGCGATCGTGACGCCGATGCCCGCGAGCATGCCGTGCACGACCGCCGGGCTGACGGCGAGCGCGCCGCGTGCCACCCGCAGGCAGCCGAGGCCGAGCTGGGCGATGCCGGCGAGGACGGTGATGCCGCAGGTCGCGCGCCAGCCGTACTGGTGGATGAGGTCGGCGGTGACCACGGTCAGGCCGGCGGCCGGTCCGCTGACCTGCAACGGGCAGCCGCCGATGCGTCCGGCGACGATCCCGCCGACCGCGGCGGCGACCAGGCCCGCCTGGAGCGGGGCGCCGGTGGCCAGGGCGATGCCCAGGGAGAGCGGCAGGGCGATCAGGAAGACCGCGATGGACGCGGAGACGTCGGCGCTCTCGACGCGGAAGCGGCGGCGCCGGGGCGGTGGGTCGGTGTGGGGCGGGGAGTGCTGTGTTCGAGGGGGTGCGCAGGCTGGCATGTTCCCGTCTCCTCCGGGGCAGCGCGGTCGCGGACTTGGGGGGTCCCGCCCGGGGCGGGGATTCGGTCGCGGCCGTGGGTCACGGCGTACAGCGGCGGGATGATTCAACGCTCGGTAAACGAACCGTAATCCAGAGTAAAGGCTCGGCATATCTTTTCCGAGCAAATGGCACATATGTGCACTCTGCCGGGTGAAGCGGTCCTTTCATCGGCTTGTCGTACTAATTCCTTCTCGACCTCGTGCGACCTTGACGGCCCGCCGGGAGGAATCCGGCGGATCGTCAGAAAACGCCCTCGCCGGCGTTCGCCTGAGAGTTCGCCCGAGAGAAGGAAGAAGGTGGGCGGAACATGGCCGCCACCCAGAGGATCGCCGTCTGTGCCATGGTCGCCGCGGCCGGTGCCGCGTCCCTCGCCGGCTGCGCCACCGGCTCCGGCGGGACGAAGGAAGGAGCGCCCGGCCCGCAGAAGGGCGCCCCGGCTCCGGGAAGCGTCGCCCGGCTGATCGGCGACGGCTCCACCGCCTACACCGGCGCGCAGCCGCACCTGCCCCGGCCCGAGAAGCTGAAGCCGGGTCAGAAGCCGCCGCAGTTCGTGGTGTTCTCCTGGGACGGCGCGGGCGAGGACAGCCAGAAGCTGTTCTCGCACTTCCGCAAGGTCGCCAAGGACAACCGCGCGAACATGACGTACTTCCTCAGCGGCGTCTACATGCTGCCGGAGGAGAAGCGGGACCTGTACAAGCCGCCCCAGCACTCCCCGGGGCGCTCCGACATCGGCTTCAACGATGAGCAGGGCATCGCCGACACCGCCAAGCAGGCCCGCCTGGCCTGGCTGGAGGGCAACGAGATCGGCACCCACTTCAACGGCCACTTCTGCGGACCTGACGGCGGTGTCGGTCAGTGGTCCGTGGCCGAGTGGAAGAGCGAGATCGGCCAGGCCAAGGAGTTCGTGAAGACCTGGAAGACCAACTCGGGCCTGAAGAAGTCGTCGCCGCTGCCCTTCGACTACGACAAGGAACTCATCGGCGCCCGCACCCCCTGCCTGGAAGGGCAGAAGAACTTCATCAAGGCGGCGAGCCAGATGGGCTTCCGCTACGACTCCAGCGGTGTCAACGACCAGGTCTGGCCCAAGAAGCGGCAGGGCCTGTGGGACCTGTCCATGCAGCTGGTCCCCTTCCCCGGCCACACCTTCGAGCAGCTGACCATGGACTACAACTTCATGGTCAACCAGTCCGGCACCCAGACCCAGGGTGACCCCGACAAGTTCGCCATGTGGGGCGACGAGATGCGCGACGGCCTGCTCAAGGGCTTCTACCGGGCCTACGACGGCAACCGCGCGCCCCTGATCATCGGCAACCACTTCGAGTCCTGGAACGGCGGCACCTACATGCGCGCCGTCGAGGACGTGGTCAAGGAGGTGTGCACCCGGTCCGAGGTCCGCTGCGTGTCCTTCCGCCAGCTCGCCGACTGGCTGGACGCCCAGGACCCGCAGACGCTGGCCAAGCTGCGCACCCTGGAGGTGGGCGAGACGCCCAAGCAGGGCTGGGCCTCCCTGCTCTCCGGCCGCCCGGCCCCGGCGCCGAAGGGCGTCCCCGGAGCGCCGGCCGCCAGGCAGTAGGGGTCAGACGGGGGCCGCCACGCTCTCGCCGAGCACGAAACCGGGGTCGACCTGCGCCGCCAGGTCGGTCCCGGTGCGCTCGTTGCCCCAGGACCGGGCGTTGCGCAGATGGAAGTCGACCATCTGCCGGGTGTAGCGCTCCCAGTCGCGCTGCCGGTAGGTCGCGTCGGCGGCGGCGCGCAGTTCCCCGAGCGCGCGGACGTTGCCGTCCTCCAGGAGGCCGAAGCGGGGCGGACGGCCCTTCTCCATGGCGCGCACCCAGTCCGAGTGCCCGACCGTCACCAGCAGGTCGTCCCCGACCTCCGCGCGCAGGAACTCGACGTCGTCCGGCCCCTGGACCTTGTTGCCGACCACCTTCAGCGTGACGCCGTAGTCGCGGGCGTACTCCTTGTACTGGCGGTAGACGGAGACGCCCTTCCGGGTCGGTTCGGCGACCAGGAACGTCATGTCGAAGCGGGTGAACATGCCCGAGGCGAAGGAGTCCGACCCCGCGGTCATGTCGACCACCACGTATTCGCCGGGGCCGTCGACGAGGTGGTTCAGGAACAGCTCCACCGCGCCCGTCTTGGAGTGGTAGCAGGCCACTCCCAGGTCGGCGTCGGTGAAGGGGCCCGTGACCATCAGGCGGACCGTGCCCTGGTCGAGCCGCACCGGGCGGGCGCAGGCGTCGTGGATCGCGTCGGGCCCGCCGACCCGGACCAGCCGGGAGCCGGTGCCGGGCGGGGTGGTCTTGATCATCGTCTCGGCCGAGGTGATGCGCGGGTTGGAGCCGCGCAGATGGTCCTTGATCAGCGGCAGCCGGTCGCCCATGGCGGGCAGCGCCGCGGCTTCGGACTCGTCGAGGCCGAGAGCGGGCCCGAGGTGCTGGTTGATGTCCGCGTCGATGGCGACGACCGGGGCCCCGGCGGCCGCGAGATGGCGGATGAAGAGGGAGGAGAGCGTGGTCTTGCCGCTGCCGCCCTTCCCGACGAAAGCAATTTTCATGTTCACCAAGCGTAGTGATGCGATGGCTCTGTGTGCCGGGAAGGGCGGGAAGGTCACTCCTTCGAGGGGTGTGACGAGGAGTTGGCCGCTGAAGAGGGGTGCCGGTCACCGGGAGAGCGGGCCGCGTAGGGTCGACCTCATGAGTACGACAGGAGCCACCGCAGATCCGCTCGCGGCCCTGGGCTCACTGCCCGGCGTGGCCGACTCCGTGGAATCCGTGCGCAAGGCCGTGGACCGGGTCTACGGACACCGGATCATGCGCCGCCGCAGCAACGCCATCACCTCCGAGGCCGCCCTGCGCGGGGCCCGCGGCTCGGCCGCGCTGTCCGGCGCCGACTGGGCGCTGGAGGAGGTGCGGCGTCGCACCGACTTCAGCACCGGCGGCGAGGCGCAGGTCATGGGCGCCGCCCTGAGGCTCAGCGCCGAGGCCGGGCAGATGCTGTCCATCTGGCGGCAGTCCCCGCTGCGTGTGCTGGCCCGCCTGCACATGGTGGCCGCGGCGAGCGACGGCGACGAGGTCGGCCGCCCGCGCCGCGCGGGCGAGGTCGCCGACGAACCGCTCATCGAACTCCCGCTGCCGGACGCCGCCGAGGTGTCCGGACGGCTGGACGGCCTCGCCGAGCTGATCATCGCCGGCTCCTCCGCGCCCGCGCTGGTGACGGCCGCCGTGGTGCACGGCGAACTCCTCGCGCTGCGCCCCTTCGGCTCCCACAACGGCCTGGTGGCGCGCGCCGCCGAGCGGATCGTGCTGATCGGCAGCGGCCTCGACCCGAAGTCGGTCTGTCCGGCCGAGGTCGGTCACGCGGAGCTGGGCCGCGCCTCCTACCTCGCCGCGCTGGACGGATACGTCTCCGGCACCCCGGGCGGCATGGCGGCGTGGATCGCCCACTGCGGCCGGGCGGTCGAGCTGGGCGCGCGCGAGTCGACGGCCGTGTGCGAGGCCCTGCAGCGCGGAGCGGCCTGACCGGCCCGTACGAAAGGCCCCCTGGGAAGGGGGCCTGAACAGGGTTGCGGCGGTACGAGTTCTCGTACCGCCGCTGGCACGTTCACCGGGTTACCAAGCGTCCTCGTGATGTTGCTCATCAGGTCGGGGTCTTTGCCCGGCCCTGGTGCAGCAGGCCCGTAATCGACGGTCCGACGTCGCGTGGGTGCCCTGTGTCGGTGCGAGGTCCGTGGGGCCAGATGCGTATGTAGGGAATCCTCTCGGATGTCCTTGGTCCCGCAGGCCGCTGCTTCCTTTGTACTGCACCCGGGGGGTGAGCGAAACCCCTGCCCGGACTTCTTTACTTTTAGGTTCAAACGGGGGTGAAACGGTCAGGTGGCCGCGCCCCGGCGCCTGCTCGCGTACCAGACGAGGCCGGCCGTCGCGGCGGCCGCGCCCAGGGCCGCCGCCGCCACGACCACCGGGCGCGGCGCGGACAGGGTGGGCAGGCGCTGCTTGAGCCGGACCGGCTTGCGGAACTCCAGCACCGGCCAGCCGCGGGAGACGGCTTCCCGGCGCAGCGCGCGGTCGGGGTTCACGGCGTGCGGGTGGCCGACGGCCTGCAGCATCGGCAGGTCGGTCGCCGAGTCGCTGTAGGCGAAGCTGCGGTCGAGGTCGTACCCCTCGGAGGCGGCCAGTTCCCGGATCGCCTCGGCCTTGGTGGGGCCGTAGGCGTAGTACTCCACCTCACCGGTGAAGCAGCCGTCCTCGCCGACCACCAGGCGGGTGGCCACCACCCGGTCGGCGCCGAGCAGTTCGCCGATCGGTTCCACGACCTCGGCGCCCGACGTGGACACGATCACGACATCGCGGCCCGCCGTGTGGTGCTCCTCGATGAGCGAGGCGGCCTCGTCGTAGATGATCGGGTCGATCAGGTCGTGCAGGGTCTCGGCCACGATCTCTCTGACCTGCCGTACGTTCCAGCCCCGGCACAGTGCGGAAAGGTACTCCCGCATGCGCTCCATCTGGTCATGGTCCATACCGCCGACCAGGAAGACGAACTGGGCATACGCGGTGCGCAACGCCGCCCTGCGGTTGATCAGTCCGCCTTGGTAGAAGGACTTGCTGAACGTGAGGGTGCTGGACTTCGCAATGACCGTCTTGTCCAGGTCGAAGAAGGCCGCTGCGCGGGGCAAGGAGTGGTTTTCCACGCCCCCGAGCATAGGCGCCCACCATTCGGCGTAAGGTGGGGCGTGTGGGTTTGCCTGAGAAGCCTCTCGGGTACACCATGGAAGTCACGGATCGTTCGCGACCGTGCTAACCCCGGTCCGACTCCTCCCCCCCCCCCGAGTCGGCCGTGGGGACGACCCCCGCTCTCCCCCCCGGCGGGGGTCGTCGCATGTCCGGACGCGTTTTCCTCCTCCTTCGGCCGCCGGCCGGCCTGTGTCGGGCGGCTGCGGCCGCCCTTTCGTCATGCTCACGATTGATTACTTAGGGTAATCATCAAGGTGCGCTCGGAAACTCGTACACAGCCCGTACATGCATCACCGGTTTGAGTGACGAAGTTATTCACAGGCGCTCCGCCGTCCACAGATTTTGACCAAGATCCACACGATTTCGCGGATCGCCGCATCGTGATTCCAGCGCGTCTGATCCGGGCCCGTTCATGGCCGGATCGCATTGCCGGGCGCGTTTGGCCGGTTCCTATCGGCCGTTCATATGGAGACCGTTACCGGCTCTCCACATCTTCGGAATCGCGCGGCCGGGCAGAGCGGCGCGGAAGACGCAGTGAAGGGGGAACACCCGTGACCGGAACCATCGCGCACGAACCGCCACCGTCCACGGCCGCACGAGGGGGGCGGCCGCTCATCGTCACCGAGGACGCGGCCCTTCTCGACGACCTGCTGCGCCTGTGCGCGGCGGCCGGAGCCACGCCGGAGGTCCACCACGGCGTCCCCGACCACGGCGGGGGATGGGACGGAGCACCCCTCGTCCTGGTCGGCGACGACGCGGCCGGCCGGGTGCGCGATGCCGCGCGCCGGCGCGGGGTGGTCCTGGTCGGCCGCGACAGGGGCGACCCCGACGTGTGGAAGCGCGCGGTCGGGATCGGCGCCGACCACGTGCTGATGCTGCCCGACGGCGAGCAGTGGCTGATCGACCGCATCGCCGACGTGGCCGAGGGCGTCGGCCGCCCCGCCCTCACGGTCGGCGTCATCGGCGGCCGGGGCGGCGCCGGAGCGTCCACCCTGGCCTGCGCCCTCGCCGTCACCTCCGCTCACCGGGGCCTGCGCACCCTGCTCGTGGACGCCGATCCGCTCGGTGGCGGACTCGATGTGCTCCTCGGCGGCGAGACCGCCGACGGGCTGCGCTGGCCCGCCTTCGCGGCATCGCGCGGCCGGGTCGGCGGGGGCGCCCTGGAGGAGTCGCTTCCCGCGCTGCACGCGCTGCGGGTGCTCAGCTGGGACCGGGGCGACTGCCTCGCCGTGCCGCCCCAGGCCGTCCGTGCCGTGCTCGCCGCCGCCAGGCGGCGCGGCGGCACCGTCGTGGTCGACCTTCCGCGCCGCCTGGACGACGGAGTCGCCGAAGCCCTCGCCCAGCTCGACATGGCCGTGCTCGTCGTCCCGGCGGAGCTGCGCGCGCTGGCGGCGGCCGGCCGCGTCGCGTCCGCCATGGGCCTGGTCGTGCGGGACCTGCGGGTGGCGGTGCGAGGGCCCTGCGCACCGGGACTGGACGAGGACGAGGTGGCCCGGCTGCTCGGGCTGCCGCTGATCGGCACCGTGCCCGCCGAGCCCGCGCTGCTGCGTCCGCGGGGCGCCGCCAGGCCGCCCGGCGCTGCGGGTCGCGGCCCGCTGTCCCGCTTCTGCGCCGCCTTCTGGGAGCAGGCGCTGACCGAGGCGGGAGGCGTCCGATGACCCTCCCCGGACTCGGTCACGCCGACGGCGCGGCCCTCCTGGACGGTGTCCGGCGCAGGCTCGCCGAGACCGGCGCCGAACCCACCCCCGCCCGTGTCGCGCAGGCGCTGCGCGAACAGGGCCGGGTGCTGGGTGACGCCGAGGTCCTCGGCGCGGCCGAGCACCTGCGCTCCGAACTCGTCGGCTCCGGCCCGCTGGAGCCGCTGCTGGCCGACCCCGCCGTCACCGACGTGCTGGTCACCGCGCCGGACCGGGTGTGGGTGGACCGGGGCGGCGGCCTGGAACTGACCCCGGTCACCTTCCCGGACGCCCCGGCGGTACGACGGCTCGCCCAGCGGCTGGCCGCCGTCGCGGGACGCCGCCTGGACGACGCGCGCCCCTGGGCCGACGCCCGCCTCCCCGACGGGACCCGGCTGCACGCGGTCCTGCCCCCGGTGGCGGTCGGCTGTACGTGCCTGTCCCTGCGCGTGGTGCGGCCCCGCGCCTTCACCCTGGGCGAGCTGGCCCGCGCGGGCACGCTCCCGCCGGGCGGCGAGGGCCTGCTGAAGGCGCTGATGGAGGCCCGGCTGTCCTTCCTGATCAGCGGCGGCACCGGCAGCGGCAAGACGACGCTGCTGAGCGCGCTGCTCGGTCTGGTCGGGACCGGCGAACGGATCGTGCTGGCCGAGGACTCGGCCGAGCTGCGGCCGGACCACCCGCATGTCGTCCGGCTGGAGACACGCCCCGCCAACCAGGAGGGCGCGGGGCTGGTCACGCTGGAGGACCTGGTCCGGCAGGCCCTGCGGATGCGGCCCGACCGGCTGGTCGTCGGGGAGGTGCGCGGCCCCGAGGTGGTGCATCTGCTGGCCGCGCTCAACACCGGTCACGAGGGCGGCTGCGGCACCGTGCACGCCAATGCCGCCGCCGACGTCCCGGCCCGCCTGGAGGCGCTGGGCACGGCCGCCGGGCTCGACCGGGCCGCGCTGCACAGCCAGGTGGCGGCCGCCCTGTCGGTGGTGATCCACCTGGCCCGGGACCGGGCCGGGCGGCGCCGGCTCGCGGAAGTGCACGTGCTGGAGCGGGACGCCTCCGGGCTGGTGCGGACGGTGCCCGCACTGCGGTGGGGCGAGAGGGCCTTCGTGCCGCAGCGCGGCTGGGAGCGGCTGCGGGCGGCACTGGACGGACCCGGGAGCGGGACGGGCGGTGGCGGAGATGGGTGACGTGAGCATGGGCGAGACGTTGTCGGGTGCCCTGCTGCTCTGCGCCGGGGGAGCGGCGTGGTCGCTGAACGCGCGTCAGCAGGGGGTGCGGCGGGCGAGGCTGCTGTTCGCGGGCGCGGGCGTGGCGGGCGTCGGGGCGGCGCCCTGGGAGCGGGTCCTCGGCGGACTGCGGCGGCTGTACGGCCGGGTGGGCGCCGAGTGGTGGTCGCTCGTGGCGGGGATGGTACTGGCGGTGATGGGGGCCTCTGTCGTCCCGGTGGTCGCCGGTGCCGCCGGGGTGCCGGTACTGCGCCGGACGGTAAGGGCGCGTTGGGCCCGAGTGGAGAAGGAGCGCCGGACGGACGCGGTGGTCGCCCTGTGCGGGGTGCTCGCCGGGGAGGTCCGCGCCGGCCGGCAGCCCGGCGAGGCCCTGCTGCGGGCCGGGCGGGACTCCGGCGGGCTGGGCGAGGCACAGGCGGCCGTGATCGCGGCGGCCCGGTTCGGCGGTGACGTGCCGGGGGCGCTGGCCGCCGCGGCCCGGGTGCCGGGCGCCGAAGGGCTGTCGGGTCTGGCCGCCTGCTGGCGGGTGGCGGTGGACCAGGGCGCGGGACTCGCCGCCGGTCTCGACCGGCTGGACGGCGCCCTGCGCGCCGAGCGGGATCAACGGGCGGACCTGAGAGCCCAGTTGTCCGGCGCCCGTGCGACGGCCCTGCTGCTGGCGGTGCTGCCCCTGCTCGGCCTGCTCCTCGGCGCGGCCATGGGAGCGGAACCGCTGCGGGTTCTCCTGCACACCGGGGCCGGACTGGGATGTCTCGTGGCGGGAGCGGCTTTCGAGGGTGCCGGGGTGTGGTGGGCCGCCCGGATCGTGCGGGGAGCCGAGGCGTCATGAGCGCCGATGCCGTCCACACCCTGAGGACGACCGCGGCGGCGGCCCTGGCCCTCGGTCTGGTGGCCCGTTGGCTCCGGTCGGCCCGCCAACGGCGCCTGGCACGGATGCGGGTGGCCGGACTGCTGGCCGTGCCGCCTTCCAGGACCGCCCACTCCCTCCCGGTCGTGAGCACCGGCAAGAAGTGGCTGCCGATGGTCGGGGTCGGCTGCGGGACGTGGGCCGTGATCGGCGGGGTGTTCGGAGCCCTGGTGGGCATCGGAGCCGCCGTGGCGCTGTGGAAGTGGCAGCAACGCCGGTCGGCTTCGGGCCCGGCGGCGCAGCCGGACACGGCAGCCGCCGCCCGTCAGCTCCCGCTCGCCGCGGAGCTGCTGGCCGCCTGCATCGAGGCCGGCGCGGGCCCGGTCGTCGCCGCCCAGGCGGTGGGGGAAGCGCTCGGCGGGCCGGTCGGGGACGCGCTGGCGCGGGGCGCCGCGGAAGCCCGGCTCGGCGGCGAACCGGCGGACGCCTGGGCTCGGTTGACGGCGCTGCCCGGTGCCGGGGCGCTGGCCCGGCTGCTGGAGCGGGCGGACCGGTCGGGACTCCCGGCGGCGGACCCCGCGGCCCGGCTCGCCTCGGACGCGCGGGCGGAGTCGATACGGGCGGCCACCGTCCGGGCCCGCAGGGCGGCCGTGCTGATCTCCGCACCGGTCGGGCTGTGCTTCCTGCCCGCCTTCATCGCGGTCGGCGTCCTGCCCGTGGTGATCGGCCTCGCGGGCGGCGCGCTGGAAGGAGGTGGCCCCTGATCGAGCGGGCCGAGAGGAACGACACAACAGGACAACCGAGCTGGAACGAAAGGGATTTCGGTATGCGGGAGAAGACGGTCAAGGCGTGGGCGCTGTTGCGGAAGCGATGCCGCAGGGACGCCGGGATGGTGACCTCCGAGTACGCGATGGGGATCATCGCGGCGGTCGGATTCGCGTTGCTGCTCTACGAGGTCGTCACCAGCGGCCAGGTCAAGGCGGAACTCCAGAGCATCGTGAAACGAGCGCTCAGTGCGCGGATGTGAACGGGGCGCGGACCGGGGGTTCGTGACGGCGGAGGCGGCCTTGGTGCTGTCGGTGCTGGTGGCGTTCACCATGGCGCTGGTCTGGGGGCTGCTCGCCGTGGCCGCCCAGATCCAGTGCGTGGACGCGGCCCGCGTCGGTGCGCGGGCTGCCGCCCGCCAGGACCCGCCGGACGCGGTGGCGCGACTGGCCCGCGAGGCGGCACCTCGCGGGGCGACGGTGAGCGTGGCCCGGGAGGGCGAGCGGGTGCGCGTGACGGTGGCGGCGAGACCCCCGGTGCTGAGCGGTCTGCCGTTCGAGGTGCGGGAGGAGGCTGTGGCGGCCGCTGAGGAAGCGGCGAGTGACGGGCAAGCGGCGAGTGACGGGCAAGCGGCGAGTGACGGGCAAGCGGCGGGCGCCGGTGATGCAGCGGGTGCCGGGGAATCGGTGGGCGCTGGGGAAGCGGCGGGGGACGAGGAGGTGGCGCCGTGAGGTGCGTCAGCGATGACCGGGGTTCCGCCACCGTCTGGAGTCTCGGGGTCATCGCGGTGCTGTGCCTGGTGTTCGGCGCCGTGCTCGGCATGGGGCACGCCGTGGTCGTCCGGCACCGGGCGGCGGGTGCGGCCGATCTGGCGGCGCTCGCGGCGGCGGACCACTGGGCCGAGGGCGCGGAGGCGGCCTGCGCGGCGGGGCGGCGGGTGGCGTCGGCCCAGGGCGCGAGGCTGGTCAGGTGCGCGGTCGTCGGCGAGACCTCGGACGTGAGCGCGGGCTCGGGACACGGGCCCTTCGCGGCGGAGGTACGGGCCAGAGCGGGACCTCCGGACCCTCCAGACCTCCCGAGCCCCTCGGACCCCAAGAAACCCCACGAGCCCCGTGGACCCCACGGGCCCCACGGCCACGACACCTCCGCCACCCGGGCCGCGCGGCGCCGGACCCTAGCCCGCGTCCCCTCCCGCCTCGGTGCTCGCCTCCGTGCCCGCCCCGGTGTCCGGTTCCTCCGGCGCCCCTCGCAACAGCGTCGTCAGGAGCCGCACCGCTCCCCGCTTGTGCAGCGGTTCGTTGCCGTTGCCGCACTTGGGGGACTGGATGCAGGAGGGGCAGCCGGCCTCGCACTCGCAGGAGGCGATGGCCTCGCGGGTGGCCGTCAGCCAGGCGCGCGCGGTGTGGAAGGCGCGCTCGGCGAAGCCCGCCCCGCCGGGGTGGCCGTCGTAGACGAAGACCGTGGGGAGCAGCGTGTCGGGGTGGAGGGGTACGGACACCCCGCCGATGTCCCAGCGGTCGCAGGTGGCGAACAGCGGCAGCATGCCGATCGAGGCGTGTTCGGCGGCGTGCAGGGCGCCGCCGAGGATCTCCGGGTTGATCCGGGCCTCGTCGAGCTGGTCCTCGGTGACCGTCCACCACACCGCGCGGGTACGGAGCGTGCGCGGAGGGAGATCGAGTTTCGTCTCGCCCATCACCTCACCGGTGATCAGGCGTCTGCGCAGGAAGGAGACCACTTGGTTGGTGACCTCGACCGAGCCGAGGCACAGGCGGCCGGAGCCCCAGGGGATCTCGGTCTCCGTCTCCAGGACGGCGATGGACGTGGTGTCGCGGGCGGCGGTCGAATACGGCGGGTCGGCCTGCTCGACCAGGGCGACCGAGTCCTTGAGGTCGAGCGAACGCACCAGGTAGGTACGGCCCTGGTGCAGGTGGACCGCGCCTTCGTGGACGGCGGAGTGCGCGGCCTCGGCGTCGACCGTGCCGAGCAGGCGCCCGGTGCCCTCCTCCACGATCTGCACCGGAGGCCCGCCGGTGCCCCGGATGTCGGTCAGGTCGGCGGCCCGCTCACGGCGTGTCCAGTGCCAGGCCCTGGTCCGGCGGCGCAGCAGCTTCGCTGCCTCCAGCTGGGTCAGCACATCGGCGCTGACCGGGCCGAAGAGTTCGAGGTCGGCCTCGGTCAGCGGGATCTCGGCGGCGGCGGCGCACAGGTGCGGGGCGAGGACGTAGGGGTTGTCCGGGTCGAGGACCGTGGACTCCACCGGGCGGTCGAACAGGGCCTCCGGGTGGTGGACGAGATAGGTGTCCAGCGGATCGTCGCGGGCCACCAGGACCGCCAGCGCGCCCTGCCCGGAGCGTCCCGCCCGGCCCGCCTGCTGCCACAGGGAGGCACGGGTGCCCGGATACCCGGCGATCACCACCGCGTCCAGGCCGGAGACGTCCACGCCCAGCTCCAGCGCGGTCGTGGCGGCCAGGCCGAGCAGCTCGCCGGAGTGCAGGGCGCGCTCCAGGGCCCGGCGTTCCTCGGGGAGGTAGCCGCCCCGGTAGGCGGCGACACGCCGGACCAGCGAGCGGTCGACCTCGGCGAGCCGTTCCTGCGCGATGACCGAGATCAGCTCGGCCCCGCGCCGGGAACGGACGAAGGCGACCGAGCGCACGCCCTGCACGGTGAGGTCGGTCAGCAGGTCGGCGGTCTCGGCGGTGGCGGTGCGGCGCACCGGGGCGCCCTTCTCGCCGTGCAGCTCGGTGAGCGGCGGCTCCCAGAGGGCGAAGACGAGTTCCCCGCGCGGGGAGGCGTCGTCGGCGACCTCCACCACCGGCAGCCCGGTCAGCCGGCGGGCGGCCACGGAGGGCTCGGCGGCCGTGGCGGAGGCCAGCAGGAAGACGGGCGACGCGCCGTAGCGGGCGCACAGTCTGCGCAGCCGGCGCAGCACCTGGGCGACGTGCGAGCCGAACACACCCCGGTAGGTGTGGCACTCGTCGATGACGACGTACTTGAGCGACTTCAGGAAGGAGGACCAGCGGGGGTGGGAGGGCAGGATGCCCCGGTGCAGCATGTCCGGGTTGGTCAGCACGTAGTTGGCGTACTGCCGTACCCACTCGCGTCCCTCGAACGGGGTGTCCCCGTCGTAGACCGCCGGGCGCACCGCGTTGCCCAGCGGCGCGGCGAGCTCCCGTACGGCCCGGCACTGGTCGGCGGCCAGGGCCTTGGTGGGGGAGAGGTACAGGGCGGTGGCGCCCCGGCCGTTGGGGGCCTCGGAGCCGTCCAGCAGGGCGGACAGCACCGGCATCAGATAGGCCAGCGACTTGCCGGAGGCGGTGCCGGTGGCGACGACCACCGAGTCGCCGTCCAGGGCGTGCTCGGCGGCGAGTGCCTGGTGGGCCCAGGGGTGCTCGATTCCGCGGTCCCGGACCGCCGCGATCACCTCGGAACGAATCCGGTCCGGCCAGACGGCATGCCGACCCGCACGCGGGGGCAAGTGCTCCGTATGAGTGATGCGCGCGGACCTGCTCGGTCCGGAGGCGAGACGGTGCAGAACCGCCTCCGGAGACGGGCGGGACGCCGGGTCCGGCTGGGGGTGATCGGGTCGGTGATTCTTGGCCATCGGCACCGAGTGTGTCACCGGCTTGACGGACAATGGAGCCAAGGCGTCGTGCACACCTGCCGGTAAGTGATTGAATGCCATCGCGGCTGACGTTGTGTTCCAAGGGCCGCAAGCCGGGATGTCCCGAGGGGCGACCGCTCGATAGCAAGGTGCTGGAGGATTCGTGGACCTGTCCCTGTCGACCCGTACCGTCGGCGATCGTACGGTCGTCGAGGTCGGTGGCGAAATCGATGTGTATACCGCGCCCAAGCTGCGCGAGCAGTTGGTCGAGCTGGTGAACGACGGCAATTTCCACCTTGTCGTCGACATGGAGGGCGTGGACTTCCTCGACTCCACCGGGCTCGGCGTTCTGGTCGGCGGCCTGAAGCGGGTGCGTGCCCACGAGGGCTCGCTCCGTCTGGTCTGCAACCAGGAGCGCATTCTGAAGATCTTCCGTATCACCGGCCTCACCAAGGTGTTCCCGATCCACACCTCGGTCGAGGAAGCGGTGGCGGCCACCGACTGACACAGGTCGTTCGCCGGGTCCGGGCCGCGTGCGGTCCGGACACCGGTCGGCCTGCTCAGCCTCGGCCCCTCAGGGGTCCGGGGCGCACAAGTTTCATCATGGGGGTGCGGGCTTTCGGCGGCCCCGGCCCCGGCCCCGCACCGTACGCCCGTAGTACCGAGGGGGATGTATGGCCACCGTCGAACTCCGCTTCAGCGCGCTGCCCGAGCACGTCCGGACCGCCCGTCTGGTGGCGGCAGCGGTGGCGCGCAGGGCCGGAGTGGACGAGGCGGTGCTCGACGAGGTCCGCCTCGCCGTCGGTGAGGCGTGCTCCCGCGCGGTCGGGCTCCACCAGAGCGTCGGCATCACCGCGCCGGTGAAGGTCGCGCTGATCGAGGAGGAGAAGCAGTTCTCCATCGAGGTCGGTGACGAGGCCCCGCACGCCGTGCCCGCCGAGCGGGTGGCCGGCGGCGCCGCCGCCGACGCGGACGTGGAGGCCGAGGAGGACGAGATGGGCCTCGCGGTGATCAGCGGCCTCGTGGACGACGTCGAGGTCACCACCAGCGAGAGCGGCGGACTGATCCGCATGTCCTGGCCGACCGTCCCGCCGCCCACCGTGCTGATCTGACCACCGTGCCGATCTGACCACCGTGCCGACCTGGCCACGGTGCTGATCCGCAGGACCGCGCCGGTATGATCCGCGCACCCGAACCACCGCCGAAGGGCCCCGCGACCGTGGGGCCCTTCGCGCTGCCCCGGCCGCTTCGGGCCGGCCGCCCCGGCCGACCGCCTCGGGCCGGCCCCGCAGCCGGATCTCCCCGACCCGGCCGGCCCCACAGCCGGATCTCCCCAGCCGGATCTCCGCGGCCGCGAATGCGGGCAGGAATTCGCGGCCGGAAAACCGCAGATCACGCCCGCCGGACCCATGACCATAAATGCTTCAGGGCTATTACTCCGTCCGGGTTCCGTGCTCTGGTCCTCCATCCGATCGTTTGCTAAAGGGTAAGGGTCGGGCAATTCTGATGAGCGTGCCCAGTCCGGATCACGCTCGGAGATCTACGAGTACGTCCAGATCTTGAGCTCAGCCCAAGCGTCAAGGAGGACGAATGACGGGGCTTTCCATCCCCAGTCAGGCGGGTCACCCCGCATCCCTCGCGGCCGTGGTCCTGACCGACGGCAACCGCGTCCTGGTCGCCGTGATCGCGGCGGTCGCCCTGGCAGCCCTGGTGGTCGCGGGCGTCCTGGTGCGCCAGGTGCTGTCCGCCGGCGAGGGCACCGAACGCATGCGGGAGATCGCCGAGGCGGTCCAGGAGGGCGCGAAGGCGTATCTCGCCCGGCAGTTGCGCACGCTCGCGGTATTCGCCGTCGTCGTGTTCTTCCTGCTCCTTCTGCTGCCCGCGGACGACTGGAATCAGCGGGCCGGGCGATCGGTGTTCTTCCTGGTCGGCGCGGTGTTCTCGGCGGCCACCGGCTATATCGGCATGTGGCTCGCCGTGCGCAGCAATGTGCGCGTCGCCGCGGCCGCGCGCGAGGCGACTCCACGCCTGGGCGAACCGGAAAAGGATCTCACCGTCGTCTCGCACAAGGCGATGAAGATCGCATTCCGCACGGGCGGCGTCGTCGGCATGTTCACGGTCGGCCTCGGCCTGCTCGGCGCCTCCTGCGTGGTGCTGGTCTACGCGGCCGACGCGCCCAAGGTGCTGGAGGGATTCGGTCTGGGCGCCGCGCTGATCGCCATGTTCATGCGCGTCGGCGGCGGCATCTTCACCAAGGCCGCCGACGTCGGCGCCGACCTGGTCGGCAAGGTCGAGCAGGGCATCCCGGAGGACGACCCGCGCAACGCCGCGACCATCGCGGACAACGTGGGCGACAACGTCGGCGACTGCGCGGGCATGGCGGCCGACCTCTTCGAGTCCTACGCCGTCACCCTGGTGGCCGCGCTGATCCTCGGCAAGACCGCCTTCGGCGACGCCGGTCTCGCGTTCCCGCTGCTGGTTCCGGCCATCGGGGTCGTCACCGCGATGATCGGCATCTTCGCGGTCGCCCCGCGCCGCGCCGACCGCAGCGGCATGAGCGCCATCAACCGGGGCTTCTTCGTCTCCGCCGTGATCTCCCTCGTACTGGTCGCGGTGGCCGTCTACACCTACCTCCCCGGCCGCTACTCCGAGCTGGACGGGGTGACCGACGCGGCGATCAGCGGCAAGGACGGCGACCCCAGGGTGCTGGCGCTGGTCGCGGTGGCCATCGGCATCCTGCTCGCCGCCGTCATCCAGCAGCTGACCGGCTACTTCACCGAGACCAGTCGGCGCCCGGTCCGCGACGTCGGCCGGACCTCCCTGACCGGCCCCGCCACCGTCGTGCTCTCCGGCATCTCGCTCGGCCTGGAGTCCGCCGTCTACACCGGGCTCCTGATCGGCCTCGGCGTGTACGGCGCGTTCCTGCTCGGCGGCACCTCGATCATGCTGGCGCTGTTCGCGGTGGCTCTCGCCGGGACCGGGCTGCTGACCACGGTCGGGGTGATCGTGGCCATGGACACCTTCGGGCCTGTCTCCGACAACGCGCAGGGCATCGCCGAGATGTCGTCCGACGTCGAGGGGGCCGGGGCCCAGGTGCTCACCGACCTGGACGCGGTCGGCAACACGACCAAGGCCATCACCAAGGGCATCGCCATCGCCACCGCCGTCCTCGCGGCCGCGGCGCTCTTCGGCTCGTACCGGGACGCGATCACCACCGGGGTGCGGGAGGTGGGGGACAGTCTGACCGGGCCGGGCGCGCCGCTGACCCTGTCGATGGACATCTCCCAGCCCAACAACCTCGTCGGTCTGGTCGCGGGCGCGGCGGTCGTCTTCCTCTTCTCCGGACTCGCCATCAACGCCGTGTCGCGCTCGGCCGGTTCGGTGGTGTTCGAGGTGCGGCGGCAGTTCCGGGAGCGGCCGGGGATCATGAACTACACGGAGAAGCCCGAGTACGGCCGGGTGGTCGACATCTGCACCCGGGACGCCCTGCGCGAGCTGGCCACGCCCGGACTGCTCGCCGTGATGGCGCCGATCTTCATCGGGTTCACGCTCGGTGTCGGCGCCCTGGGCGCCTTCCTCGCCGGTGCCATCGGCGCGGGCACGCTGATGGCGGTCTTCCTCGCCAACTCCGGCGGGGCCTGGGACAACGCCAAGAAACTGGTGGAGGACGGTCACCACGGCGGCAAGGGCAGCGACGCGCACGCGGCCACGGTGATCGGCGACACGGTCGGCGACCCCTTCAAGGACACGGCGGGCCCGGCGATCAACCCCCTGCTGAAGGTGATGAACCTGGTGGCTCTGCTCATCGCGCCCGCGGTGATCAAGTTCTCCTACGGGGACGACGCCAGCATGCTGGTCCGCGTCCTGATCGCGGTGTTCGCGCTGCTGGTGATCGTCGTCGCGGTGTACGTGTCCAAGCGGCGCGGGATCGCGGTGGGCGACGAGGACGCCGGCGAGGTCTCCAACTCATCCCCTCCGGCGACGGTTCCGTAGACAGGCCGTACGGCCCGGCCAACGGGCGGGCGGACGGCGCGTACTGACGCGCCGCCGCCCGTCCGCGCGTGTGTGGACGCCCGCCGGCCGTGAGCCTTGTCTCGCATGGTGCGAAGCGCCATAAAAGTCTGCTTATAGGGCATCGGTCGTGTGGAGGGTCTCGGTCCGCCGTGTAGATTCCGGGGGCCGAGAGCCATGGAAGGGACCGATCCGGTGAACAACAAACTCGCGGCCGCCCTGTCCGGCGGCGCGGTACTGATAACAGCGCTGACGGGATGCGGCAGCGACGGCGGCGGCCCCGACCCCAAGCTGGGTGTCTGGGCGAAGTCGGTGTGCGACGCGGTGCCCGCGCAGTACACCAAGATCAAGGCGGCCAACGCCGGTATCGCCAAGATCGCCAGTGACAGCGACCTCCCGCCCAAGACGGCCAAGGAGACGTACGCGCAGGCGTTCCAGGACATGTCCGACGGCTACAAGGCCATCGCCACCGCCATCAACGGCGCCGGCGCTCCCCCCGGGGTCGAGGGCGGTGCCAAGCGGCAGCAGGACGCGGTCAAGAACCTCAACAGCCTGGCCACCTCCTACGCCGACCTGAAGAAGAAGGTGGACGGCCTGGACACCAAGGACCAGGGCAAGTTCGCCAAGGGCCTGCACGAGGTCGCCGACCAGACCAAGGAGATCGGCCGCCAGTCCAACAGCGGCACCGAGGCGCTGAAGCGGCTGGAGCAGGGCGACGTCAAGGAGGCGATCGCCGAGCAGCAGAGCTGCAAGGTCTCGGCCTCGGCGCCCGCCGCGAACGGCTGACGGCATCCGCCGCGCACACTGACGGCGGCGGAGCGGGGGCGGCACGGCGGGCCACAATGGGGTCGTGACTGACTCCGGCTCCGCCCCCCTGCCCGCCACCGACCGGCCCGAAGCGGCCGCCCGTCTGCGCGACGCCCTGCTGTCGGCCTCCTTCACCGCGGACGGCCTGCTCGATCTGCTCGGCGCCCCCGCGTACGCGGCGCTGGCCCGCAGCGAGACCGTGCCCGCCCTGCGCGCGACCCGCGGCGACTCGCCGCTGGAGGCCCTGGTGCGGCTGTTCCTGCTCCAGCAACCGGTGCCCCGCGCCCGCCTGGCGGACGTGCTGCCGGTCCAGGACGCCGTGGACGCCGGCTGGCTCGCGCCCGTGGGCGGCGACGAACTGGCCGCCACCGTCGACGTGCGCCCCTACGGCGGGCCCGACGGCGAGGACTGGTTCATCGTCTCCGACCTCGGCTGTGCGGTCGGCGGCGCGGGCGGCATCGGCAGCCGGGAGGAGGACGTGGTCCTCGGCGTCGGCGGCGCCTCCACCACCCTC
Source organism: Streptomyces sp. NPDC046860 (assembly GCF_040645115.1). Classification (NCBI taxonomy): domain Bacteria; kingdom Bacillati; phylum Actinomycetota; class Actinomycetes; order Kitasatosporales; family Streptomycetaceae; genus Streptomyces; species Streptomyces sp. NPDC046860. The sequence goes on from NZ_JBEYXQ010000015.1 coordinate 55,645, forward strand.
GCGGGCATCACCGTGCGCACCCCCGTCTCCGCCGCGCTCGACCTGGGCACCGGCTCCGGCATCCAGGCGCTGCACGCGGCCCAGCACGCGACCCGGGTCACCGCCACCGACCTCAACCCGCGCGCCCTGCACATCACCGCGCTCACCCTCGCCCTCTCCGGCGCCCAGGCCGCCACGCTGGGCGAGGGCTCGCTGTTCGAACCGGTGCGGGACGACGAGACGTTCGACCTGATCGTGTCCAACCCGCCCTTCGTCATCTCGCCCGGCGCCCGGCTCACCTACCGCGACGGCGGCATGAGCGGCGACGACCTGTGCCGCTCCCTCGTCCAGCAGGCGGGGGACCGGCTGAACGAGGGTGGGTTCGCCCAGTTCCTCGCCAACTGGCAGCACGTGGAAGGGGAGGACTGGCAGGACCGGGTGCGCGCCTGGGTGCCCCGCGGCTGCGACGCGTGGATCGTGCAGCGCGAGGTGCAGGACGTCGCGCAGTACGCCGAGCTGTGGCTCAGGGACGCCGGGGACCACCGCGAGGACCGGGTGGAGTACCAGTCGCGGTACGACGCGTGGCTGGACGAGTTCGAGGCGCGCAAGGTCAGGGCGGTCGGCTTCGGCTGGATCACCCTGCGCCGCACCGGCGCGGCCGAGCCCTCGGTCACCGTGGAGGAGTGGCCGCACCCGGTCGAGCAGCCTCTCGGGGACACCATCCGCGAGCACTTCGCACGCGTCGACCACCTGCGCGCGCACGACGACGCGTCCCTGCTGGAGGGGCACTTCCGGCTGGCCGCCGAGGTCGTCCAGGAGCAGGTCGGGCTGCCCGGCGCCGAGGACCCCGAGCATGTGGTGCTCCGTCAGAACCGTGGCATGCGGCGGGCGACGAAGGTGGACACCGTCGGCGCGGGCTTCGCCGGTGTGTGCGACGGCTCGCTGAGCGCGGGCGTCATCCTGGACGCCATCGCCCAGCTCGTCGGCGAGGACCCGGTGGTGCTGCGGGACCGCACGCCCGCGCAGATCCGGCTGCTGGTGGAGCAGGGCTTCCTGGAACCGGTGGGCTGAGCCGCCGGTCGCGGGGTACGGCGGCTGATCCGACTGTCGTACCCCACGTACCCGGAGCGGTGGACGGCCGCCCGGATCATCGTCGTATGCCGGGGGCACGGCCCGGAACGGCAAAAAGGCCGGAAAACGACGTGTGCCGCCCGGACGGCGGCAGAGGGGGCTCCGGCCGGCCCCCGTCGTTCACTCCGAAGTCGCTCTGACGTTCTCCTGGCGTGGCAGCCTCGCCGCGCTGGAAGAGGGCGGGCCGCGCCGAGGGCGCGGGAGGGGTGGACGGATCATGGAAAGCGTGCCGGCGGTGTTCGCGGGAGCGGTGTTCGCGCTGTTCGGAGGGGCTCTGATGGTGTGGACCGGGGTGCGGGTGAGCCGCGCCGAGCCGGTCGCCGTGGGTGTCGGGCGGATCACCTCGGCGGTGCTCGCGGGGGTCGCCGCGCTCGTCTCGCTCGGGCTGGCCGCGTACTGCCTGACGCGTCCCTGACCGGGGCGGCCGGGCCGGCGCGGCGGCGGGCGGAGCGGAGGGCTCCGGGCGTGGGGTCCGCGACCGGCGGGTACTCCGGGCGGCAGGAATGGCGGTAGTCGGGTTACCGTTCGAGTGGCCGTTGTGGGCTTTTCCCGTTTGACACGGGGGCGGGATGTACCGTCACACTCCGCAGCGTCACACCAGCCACAGCACGCCGCGACCCCAGGGACGAGCGCCTGGGGAGGAACCCAAGCGCCGACCGGAGAGAAGAGCGAAGTTGTCCCCGACCAGCGAGACCGCACAGGGCGGCCGCCGACTCGTCATCGTCGAGTCCCCTGCCAAGGCGAAGACGATCAAGGGCTACCTCGGCCCCGGATACGTAGTCGAGGCGAGCGTCGGGCACATCCGCGACCTTCCCAGCGGCGCCGCGGAGGTGCCGGAGAAGTACACCGGTGAGGTCCGCCGCCTCGGTGTGGACGTGGAACACGACTTCGCGCCGATCTATGTCATCAACGCGGACAAGAAGGCGCAGGTCAAGAAGCTCCGGGACCTGATGAAGGACTCCGACGAGCTCTTCCTCGCCACCGATGAGGACCGCGAGGGCGAGGCCATCGCCTGGCACCTCCAGGAGGTCCTCAAGCCGAAGATCCCCGTCAAGCGGATGGTCTTCCACGAGATCACCAAGGACGCGATCCGTGAGGCCGTCGCCAACCCGCGCGAACTGAACAAGAAGCTGGTCGACGCCCAGGAGACCCGCCGCATCCTCGACCGCCTCTACGGCTACGAGGTCTCGCCGGTCCTGTGGAAGAAGGTCATGCCGAAGCTGTCGGCGGGCCGCGTCCAGTCCGTCGCCACCCGGCTCATCGTCGAGCGCGAGCGTGAGCGCATCGCCTTCCGCTCCGCCGAGTACTGGGACCTGACCGGCACCTTCGCCACCGGCCGCGCGGGCGACACCTCGGACCCGTCGTCCCTGGTCGCCCGGCTCCAGACGGTCGACGGCCGCCGCGTCGCCCAGGGCCGCGACTTCGACTCCCTCGGGCAGCTCAAGAGCGCGAACACCCTGCACCTCGACGAGGGAGCCGCCCGCGCGCTCGCCGCCGCCCTGGAGACCACGCGGTTCTCCGTGCGCTCGGTCGAGTCCAAGCCGTACCGCCGCTCGCCGTACGCCCCGTTCCGTACGACGACCCTCCAGCAGGAGGCCAGCCGCAAGCTCGGCTTCGGCGCGAAGGCGACCATGCAGGTCGCCCAGAAGCTGTACGAGAACGGCTACATCACCTACATGCGTACGGACTCCACGACGCTGAGCGAGACGGCCATCGGCGCCGCCCGCGCCCAGGTCACGCAGCTGTACGGCGCCGACTACCTCCCGCCGCAGCCGCGCTCCTACGCCGGCAAGGTCAAGAACGCGCAGGAGGCGCACGAGGCGATCCGCCCCTCCGGTGACCGCTTCCGCACGCCCGCCGAGACCGGTCTGACCGGCGACCAGTTCAAGCTGTACGAGCTGATCTGGAAGCGCACCGTCGCCTCCCAGATGAAGGACGCGACCGGCAACAGCGTCACCGTCAAGATCGGCGGCACCTCCGCCGACGGCCGGGACGTCGAGTTCAGCGCCTCCGGCAAGACGATCACCTTCCACGGCTTCCTGAAGGCCTACGTCGAGGGTGCCGACGACCCGAACGCCGAGCTGGACGACCGCGAGCGCCGGCTGCCCCAGGTCTCCGAGGGCGACCCGCTGGCGGCCGACCAGATCACGGTCGACGGCCACGCCACCAAGGCCCCGGCCCGTTACACCGAGGCGTCCCTGGTCAAGGAGCTGGAGGAGCGGGAGATCGGCCGCCCGTCGACGTACGCGTCGATCATCGGCACGATCCTGGACCGCGGCTACGTCTTCAAGAAGGGCACGGCCCTGGTGCCGTCCTTCCTGTCCTTCGCCGTGGTCAACCTGCTGGAGAAGCACTTCGGCCGGCTCGTCGACTACGACTTCACCGCCCGTATGGAGGACGACCTCGACCGCATCGCGCGCGGCGAGGCCCAGTCCGTGCCGTGGCTCAAGCGCTTCTACTTCGGCGAGGGCCTGGACACCGGTGCCGCCGCGGACGCGGGCAACGGTGACGGCGACCACCTCGGCGGCCTGAAGGAACTGGTCACCGACCTGGGCGCGATCGACGCCCGCGAGGTCTCCTCCTTCCCGGTCGGCGACGGCATCGTGCTGCGCGTCGGCCGCTACGGCCCGTACATCGAGCGCGGCGAGAAGGACACCGAGCAGCACCAGCGCGCCGACGTCCCCGAGGACCTGGCGCCGGACGAGCTGACCGTCGAGCTGGCCGAGGAACTGCTGGCCAAGCCCAGCGGTGACTTCGAGCTGGGCCCCGACCCGGTCACCGGCCACCAGATCGTCGCCAAGGACGGCCGCTACGGCCCCTACGTCACCGAGGTGCTCCCCGAGGGCACCCCGAAGACCGGCAAGAACGCGGTCAAGCCGCGCACGGCGTCCCTCTTCAAGTCCATGTCGCTCGACACGGTCACCCTCGAGGACGCCCTGAAGCTGATGTCGCTGCCCCGCGTGGTCGGCACCGACGCCGAGGGCGTGGAGATCACCGCGCAGAACGGCCGCTACGGCCCGTACCTGAAGAAGGGCACGGACTCGCGCTCGCTCACGGCGGAGGAGCAGCTCTTCACGATCACGCTGGAGGAGGCGCTGGCGATCTACGCCCAGCCCAAGCAGCGTGGCCGGGCCGCCGCCAAGCCGCCGCTGAAGGAGCTGGGCGAGGACCCGGTCTCCGGCAAGCCGGTCGTGGTCAAGGACGGCCGCTTCGGTCCGTACGTCACCGACGGGGAGACCAACGCCACTCTGCGCTCCGGCGACAGTGTGGAGGAGATCACTCCGGAGCGCGGCTTCGAGCTGCTCGCCGAGAAGCGGGCGAAGGGGCCCGCCAAGAAGACGGCGAAGAAGGCCACCGCCAAGAAGACGGCTCCCGCGAAGAAGACCGCCGCGAAGAAGACGGCGGCCAAGAAGACGACGGCGGCCGCCAAGAAGACCACGGCGAAGAAGACGACCGCGAAGAAGACCACGGCGGCGAAGGCGGCGGGCTCCGGCTCGGAGGACTGACCCCCGCCTCGCGCGGCCTCGCGCTTCCGCGTTTGCGAACACCCCGGTACCGGCCCTGGTACCGGGGTGTTCGCGCTCCGGCGTGCGCCCCTTAGGGGATCGGGGGGCGAGGACCGGGGAAGGGGTGGGGACAAGGGGGGCATGGGTGTGGGTGGCTGCGGATAGGCTGAACGCATGACGCGAGCCGAGCAGCCAACGGCCCCCCAACCAGCACCGGACGACGCATTGGTCGCGGATTCCCGCGAACGCGCCGTCCGTTCACTGCTGCGCCGCCCCGACCTGCGCCGCCTGTGGAGCGCGCAGCTCGTGAGCGGTGTCGGTGACGCCCTCGCGCTGCTCGTGCTGGTGGTCCTCGTCCTCCAGACGGCCGTCGCCGAGGCATCCTTCGGCGGTGGCTACCGCGGCGCGGCGTTCGCAGTGGCGACGGTCTTCGGCGCGCGTGTGCTGGCCACCGTGCTCTTCGGCGCCGTGCTGCTGGGCCCGCTGACCACGCTCACCTCCCAGGACGGCCCGCTCGACCGGCGCTGGACCATGGTCGGCGCCGACGGCGTGCGCGCGGCGCTGCTGATCGTGGCGCCCCTGTGGATCGACTGGACGCCGGACAACGCCCTGACCGTCCTGCTCGCCACCGCCTTCGTCACCGGTATGGCCGAGCGGCTGTGGACGGTGTGCAGGGAGAGCGCGGCCCCCGCGCTGCTGCCCACCCCGCCCCCCGAGGGCGCCTCGGTGCGGCCGCTCCCGGACCACCTGGACGCGCTGCGCCGTCTGTCGCTGCGCACCGGTTTCGTCGCGCTGCCGCTGGCCGCCGCCGTGCTGGTCACCGCCTCCCTGTTCAACAACCTGCTGGGCACCGGCATCGCCTGGTTCGACCAGCACCACGCGGCCCTCGCGGCCTACGTCGCCGCCGGTCTGTTCGCCGCGTCCGTGTCCGTGCTGACAGCCCTGAAGCTGCCCGGCACGCGCACCCCGCGCCCGCGTTCGCCGCTGGAGGGCCTGCGCCGCCCGCGCACCGGCACCGGCGTCGACAAGGGCCGCACGGGCGCCGTGCTGCTGCTGGTCGTGGCCTGCGCCGCCGTGGCCGGGGCCATCTCCGCCGCCGTCGCGGTGTGCGTGCTGCACGCCTCCGACCTGGGCGGCGGCCCGGTCCTGTACGGCCTGCTGGTGCTGGGCCTGACCGGCGGTGTGGGCGTCGGCATCCGCACCGCGCCCGCGCTGCTGCCCTCGCTGTCCCGGCGCAGGCTGCTCGCGCTGGCCATCGCGCTCACCGGCATCGCCCTGCTGGCCGCCGGCCTCGTCCCGGACGTCACGACCGTCCTGCTGATCCTGACCCTGGCCGGTGTCGGCGCCGGCATCTCCGCCAACACCGGGCACGCCCTGCTCGACCAGGAGACCGAGGACTCCCGCCGCGCACGTGTCACCGAGCACCTGCACGCGGTCGTCCGGGTCTTCATGGCGCTCGGCGCCCTGATCGCCCCCGTCGTCGCCGGTCTCATCGGCCGCCACCGCCTGGAGAACGGCCGCTTCGTCTTCGCGCACGGCGGCGCCTCCTTCACCCTGATGCTGGTCGGCGCCCTGCTGCTGCCGGTGGCCGTGCTGGTCCTCGCCAAGGTCGACGACCGCTCCGGTATCCCGCTGCGCCAGGACATCAAGGACGCCCTGCTGGGCGGCGACGACCCGGTCACCGCCCCCGCGACGAACGGTTTCTTCATCTCGCTGGAGGGCGGCGACGGCGCCGGCAAGTCCACCCAGGCCGAGGCCCTCGCCGAGTGGATCCGCGCCAAGGGCCACGAGGTCGTGCTGACCCGCGAGCCGGGTGCCACCCCCGTGGGCAAGCGGCTGCGCTCGATCCTGCTGGACGTGTCCGAGGCCGGGCTGTCCCACCGCGCGGAGGCGCTGCTGTACGCCGCCGACCGTGCCGAGCACGTCGACACCGTCGTACGGCCCGCGCTGGAGCGTGGCGCGGTCGTCATCTCGGACCGGTACATCGACTCCTCCGTCGCCTACCAGGGCGCGGGCCGTGACCTGTCGCCGACCGAGATCGCCCGCATCAACCGCTGGGCCACCGGCGGTCTCGTCCCGCATCTGACCGTCCTGCTGGACGTGCCGCCGGAGGTGGCGCGCGAGCGGTTCACCGAGGCGCCGGACCGGCTGGAGTCGGAGCCGGCCGAGTTCCACGCGCGCGTGCGGGCCGGCTTCCTCACCCTCGCCGCCGCCGACCCCGGCCGCTATCTGGTCGTGGACGCGGGCCAGGAGCCCGAAGGCGTCACCACCGTGATCCGGCACCGGCTCGACACCGTGCTGCCGCTCTCCGAGGCCGAGATCCAGGCCCAGGAGGAGGCCCGGAAGAAGGCCGAGGAGGAGGCCCGCCGCAAGGCCGAGCTGGAGGCCGCCCGCAAGGCCGAGGAGGAGCGGGTCGCGCGCGAGCGCGAGGAGCAGCTTGCCCGCCTGCGCGCCGAGGAGGAGGAGCGCAAGCGCCGGGAGCTGGAGGAGGCGCAGCGCCGCGAGGCCGAGCGGCAGGAGGAAGAGGCCCGCCGTCGCGCCGAGGAGGCGCACCGCCGTGCCGAGGAGGAGCGTCAGCGTCTCCTCGCCGAGGAGAAGGCCCGCGCCGAGGAGGAGGTCCGCCGCAGGGCCGAGGAGGAGCGGCGCCGCAAGCAGGCGGAGGAGGAGGCCAGGCAGCGTGCCGAGGCCGAGGCCCTGCGCCTGGAGAAGCAGCGCAAGGCCGAGGACGCGCTGCTGCGCGCCGAGGAGGCCCGCAAGCGCGCGGCCGAGGCCGCCCAGGAGGCCGACACCGCGGCACGCAAGCCGTCCGAGCGGGAGCGCGCCGTCCCGGACGCCCCCGCGTCCCGCGCCGCCGACGACACCGCTGTGCTGCGCCCCGTGCGTGACGGCGGTTCCGAGTCGGAGGTGACGGCCGAGCTGCCGCAGCCGTCCGCCCCCGAGGGCACGGCGGACGAGACGACGCTGCTGCCGAAGTGGTCCGACCGGGCCGCCGACGAGACCGCCGTGCTGCCCCCCGTCGGCTCCGCCGAGGAGACGGCCGTGCTGCCGCCCGTCCGCGACGAGCGGCCCGGGGCGCACGACGTGGAGGACCGCACCCGCGAGATCCCGCAGGTCGGCGCGGACGGCCGGCCGCGCCGCCCGCGGTCCGACTGGGCCGAGGAGACCCCGCTGGACGACCTCCCCTCGCTCGCGGACGAACTCCTCGGGTCGTACGACGAGCAGGACCACGACGACCGGGGCCGCACCGGCCGCGACCGGCGCGGCTGAGACGGCAGGACCAGGGGGCGGTGTCCGCCGGAGCGCTCAGGCGCTCGGGCGGGTGCCGCCCTTCGCCGTGCGGGGCGGGCGCTGTCGGTGCCCGCCCGCACAATGGACGACGGAACACGAAGTGACGGAAAGGGCGGCGTGACCCATGAGCGTCTGGGACGACCTCGTCGGGCAGGAGAAGGTGAGCGCGGTGCTCGAGGCGGCCGCGCGGGACGCCGACGCGCTCGTCACGGCCGCCGCGGCCGGCCAGCCGCCGCCCGAGGCCTCGAAGATGACCCACGCCTGGCTGTTCACCGGCCCGCCGGGCGCGGGCCGCAACCAGGCGGCGCGGGCCTTCGCCGCGGCCCTGCAGTGCGTGAGCCCGGACCGCGCCCTCGGCGGCACACCCGGCTGCGGCTTCTGCGACGGCTGCCACACCGCGCTGCTCGGCACCCACGCGGACGTCTCCTCGGTCGCAGCGGTCGGCGCGGAGATCCTGGTGCGGGACATGCGGGACACGGTCCGCAAGTCGTTCACCAGCCCGGCGAACGGCCGCTGGCAGATCATCCTGGTCGAGGACGCCGAGCGGCTGAACGAGAAGTCGGCCAACGCCGTCCTCAAGGCCGTCGAGGAGCCCGCGCCGCGCACGGTGTGGCTGCTGTGCGCGCCCTCCATCGAGGACGTACTGCCGACCATCCGCTCCCGCTGCCGCCACCTGAACCTGCGTACGCCGCCGGTCGCCGCCGTCGCCGACATGCTGGTGCGGCGCGACGGCGTCGAGCCCGAGGTCGCCGCTTCCGCGGCCCGTGCCACCCAGGGACACGTCGAGCGGGCCCGGCGGCTCGCCACCGACCCGGAGGCCCGCCGCCGCCGCGCCTCGGTGCTGAAGCTGCCGCTGCGGCTGGACGAGGTGGGCGGCTGCCTCAAGGCCGCCCAGGAACTGGTCGACGCCGCCGCCGAGGACGCCAAGCAGCTCGCCGAGGAGATGGACGTCAAGGAGAGCGACGAGCTGAAGGCGGCGCTCGGCGCCGCGCAGGGCGGACGGCTGCCGCGCGGTACGGCGGGTGTGATGAAGGACCTGGAGGACATGCAGAAGCGGCGCCGTACCCGCACCCAGCGCGACAGCCTGGACGTCGCCCTGGCCGACCTCACGGGTTTCTACCGCGACGTGCTCGCCCTCCAGCTCGGCTCCCGCGTGGCCATCGCCAACGAGGACGCCGAGGACGCCCTCCAGCGCATCGCCCAGGCGGCCTCGCCGGAGGCGACCCTGCGCCGTATCGAGGCCATCGCCGCCTGCCGCGACGCCCTCGACCGCAATGTCGCCCCGCTGCTGGCGGTGGAGGCGATGACGATGGCCCTGCGCGCGGGGTGAGTACGGCCCGCACCGGTTGACGCCGGGCTCCCTCGTACGACGCCACGATCGGGACGCACGGCATCCGTGCCGTCGCGCAGGGTTACGCTCGCCCGATGGACACCAGGCAATCCCCGTCGCCCTCGCCCGCCCGGCCGCCCCTCCGGGCGATCTGGACCCCGGCGCGCCGTCCGTCGCGGCCGCGCCCGGCCCGCGTCACGGCCCGGGTGGCCGCGTCCCTGCTCGCGGCGTCTGCGCTGCTGGTGTCCGGCTGCGCCCCCGGCGGCCGGAGCCCGGCGGCGGACGGCACGGTGACGGCCGCGCTGGCCGCGCTGCCGCGCTCGACCCCCTCGGCGCTGTCGCCGTACTACACGCAGAAGCTGAGCTGGCGGAAGTGCGGCGCCCCCGGTTTCGAGTGCGCCACGATCAAGGTGCCGCTCGACTACGACAAGCCCGGCTCGGGCGACATCGAGCTGGCCGTCTCCCGCAAGAAGGCCACCGGCAAGGGGAAGCCGCTCGGCTCCCTGCTGGTGAACCCGGGCGGCCCGGGCGGCTCGGCGATCGGCTACCTCCAGAGCTACGCGGCCATCGGCTACCCCGCCGAGGTGCGCGCCCGCTACGACATGGTCGCCGTGGACCCGCGCGGGGTGGCCCGCAGCGAGCCGGTGGAGTGCCTGGACGGGCGCCAGATGGACGCGTTCACCCAGACGGACATGACCCCGGACGACGCCCGGGAGGTGGACACGCTGGTCGGCGCCGACCGGAAGTTCGCCGAGGCCTGCGGGAAGCACTCCGCACGGCTGCTGCGCCACGTCTCCACCGTCGACGCGGCCCGTGACATGGACGTCCTGCGCGAGCTGCTCGGCGACGACAGGCTGAACTACGTGGGCGCGTCGTACGGCACGTTCCTCGGCGCGACCTACGCCGGTCTGTTCCCGCACCGCACCGGCCGGCTGGTGCTGGACGGCGCCATCGACCCCTCGCTGGACGCCCGGCAGGTGAACCTGGACCAGACGGCGGGCTTCGAGACGGCCTTCCAGGCGTTCGCCGAGGACTGCGTCCAGCAGGCCGACTGCCCCCTGGACGGCAAGGACGCGACGCCCGCGCAGGTCGGCGACCGCCTGGAGAGGTTCTTCCGCGCGCTGGACGCCCACCCGATCCCGGCCGGCGACGCGGACGGCCGGCTGCTGACCGAGTCGCTGGCCACCACCGGCGTGGTCGCGGCGATGTACGACCAGAGCAGCTGGGAACAGCTCCGCGAGGCGCTGAACTCCGCCCTGGACGAGAACGACGGCGCGGGTCTGCTGTCCCTGTCCGACAGCTACTACGAGCGTGACGCCCGCGGTCACTACAGCAACCTGATGATGGCCAACGCGGCCGTGAACTGCCTGGACCTCCCGCCCGCCTTCGAGGGCCCCGAGCAGGCGGCGGGGGCGGTGCCGGAGTTCACGAACGCGTCCCCGGTGTTCGGCCCCAGCCTGGCCTGGGCGTCGCTGAACTGCTCGTACTGGCCGGTGCGGGCCACGGGCGAACCGCACCGCATCGAGGCGAAGGGCGCGGCGCCCATCGTGGTCGTCGGCACCACCCGCGACCCGGCGACCCCCTACCGCTGGGCCCGCTCCCTGGCCGGCCAGCTCTCCTCCGGCCGCCTGCTCACCTACGAGGGCGACGGCCACACCGCCTACGGCCGCGGCAGCTCCTGCGTGGACTCCGCGATCAACACCTACCTCCTCCGCGGCACCCCGCCCGCCGAGGGCAAACGCTGCACCTGACGGGCGCCGAAGCCCCGCCCCCCGTACCGGTCCCGGCCCCGGGGCCGGTACGAACCACTCTCCGAACCTGTGTAGACTTACCGACGTTGCCGATCGCACCCCGGTGCGTCCAACACGCCGCTTTAGCTCAGATGGCCAGAGCAACGCACTCGTAATGCGTAGGTCTCGGGTTCGAATCCCGAAAGCGGCTCCGAGGAGAAACCCCAGGCCGACGGCCTGGGGTTTTCTGTTGCCTGGCACGGACCGACCCGGACCGGCGCAGCGCGGACGAGTCCGGGCGCGGGTCAGTGCGCCAGCTTCAGTCCCGCCACGCACGCGATGATCCCGAGCAGCAGCAGGATCTTGACGGTGCTCGCGGGTTCGCCGTCGAAGAGCATCGCGTAGGCCGCGGTGAGGGCCGCGCCGATGCCGACCCAGACCGCGTAGCCGGTGCTGACGGGGACCGTGCGGAGGGCGAAGGCCAGGCCGGACATGCTGAGCAGCAGGCCGACCACGAAGACCACGGACGGCACCGGGCGGCTGAAGCCCGCCGACTTGCCGAGGGCTGTCGCCCACACCGCTTCCAGCATTCCGGACAGTACGAGCGCGATCCATCCCATGGAGAACTCCCACGCGCCGTCTTGTCGTGTGCTGGGTACGGCGCACCTCGTCCAGGAGCCGATCGAAGCTCTGCCGGCCATGGTCGCACAGACGGTGGGCGCTCACTTCGCGTCCGCGTAGCACTCCACCACGGCCGTGCTGAACGGGAAGCGGACCGGGGTGTCGCCGAAGGTGAGGCGTGCCGCCAGGGCGGACGCTTCCCGGATGGCCGCGGCGACCTGCTCGGCCTCCTCGGCGGGGCAGTGCACGATGACCTCGTCGTGCTGGAAGAACACCAGCTCGGCGGCGAGGTCCGCGCACGCGCGGCGCAGCGCCGCGAGCAGCAGCAGGGTCCAGTCGGCCGCGCTGCCCTGGACGACGAAGTTGCGGGCGAAACGGCCCCGGCCGCGGTCGCCCGGCGTGCCCCCGCCGGACACCTCCTCCTCGCCGAGCGGGATACCCGCCTCCTCCGCCGCGTCCGCACCGGCCACCGGCGGGCAGGTGCGGCCGAGCCAGGTGCGGACCAGCCGGCCCTCCTCGCCCGCGCGGGCCGCCTCGTCGACGTAGGCCACGGCCTTCGGGTAGCGGCGGCGCAGCGCGGCCAGGTTCTTCAGACCGTCGCCCGAGGTCTGGCCGTAGATCGCGCCGAGCACGGCCAGCTTGGCCTGGTCGCGGTCGCCGGAGAAGGCGCGGTCGGAGACGGCCTGGTAGAGGTCGCTCGCCCGCCCGGCCACCTCCATCAGGCCGGGGTCGCGGGAGATCGCCGCCAGCACCCGGGGTTCCATCTGGTCGGCGTCGGCCACCACCAGCCGCCAGCCGGGGTCGGCCACGACCGCGCGCCGGATCACCTTGGGTATCTGCAGCGCGCCCCCGCCGTTGGTGACCCAGCGCCCGGTGACCGTGCCGCCCGCGAGGAACTCGGGACGGAACCGGCCCTCGCGCACCCAGTCCCGCAGCCAGGACCAGCCGTGCGCCACCCAGATCCGGTACAGCCGTTTGTACTCCAGCAGCGGGGCCACGGCCGGATGGTCGAGGGACTGGATCTCCCAGCGGCGGGTGGAGGCGACCTTGATCCCGGCCCGCGCGAAGGCCCTGACCACGTCGGCCGGGAGGTCGGGGCGCACCCGGTGGCCGAAGGCCGCGGACACCTCGTCGGCCAGCTCGGCCAGGCGGCGCGGTTCGCCGCCGCCCGCGTACCGCTCGCCCAGGAGGTCGGTGAGCAGGGCGCGGTGCACGTCCGCGCGCCAGGGCAGTCCCGCGCGGTTCATCTCGGCGGCCACCAGCATGCCCGCCGACTCCGCGCTGGTCAGCAGGCGCATCCGGTCGGGGTGCGCGGTCCGCTCGTGTCTTCGCTGCTGCTCGGCGTAGACCGCGAGCAGGTCGGTCAGCGGCATCCGGGTTCCGGACGGCTCGAACAGCGAGGGCTGGCCGCCGGGGTCCGCCGCGCGCTGCGGCGGGTCGGGCGGCACGGGGCCGCCCCGGAGACGGGCCAGGGCGGCGGCGGCCGAGCGTGGTTCGCCGTACCGTCCCTCGTGGCCCAGGAGCAGGGTCTCGGCGTCCTCGATGTCGTAGCACCGCTCCACTCGCACCCCCGTGGCGAGCAGTCGCGGGTAGACCTCGGCGGTCGACCTCCACACCCAGCGTCCGGTCTCCGGGCGGCTCCGCACCGCCTGGGCGAGATCGCTCTCGCGCCGGACCGGACCGGCGGGCAACCCGTCCCGGCCGAGTGGGGCGACGTCCACGCCACCGTCCTCGGCCGGGGCGAGGGCCCACCGGTCGGTCATGCGTTTGAGTGTGGCAGGGGGGTCTGACAACGGACCCGGACCGAGGCTCCGCCGCGCGGGGGCAGCTATCCCGCTTGTCAGCCCTCCCGTTCCTCGTCGTCAGGGTGAGTGGCGGCCTCCTGGGCCGCGCCGGCGGCCTTCTTCTGCTCCAGGAGCAGCGCGAGCACACGGTTCACGTACTCCTCGGTGCCCTCCTTGGTGATGCCGAGACCGCTGAGGACGCCCTCGCCGTTCTCCTGCTCCAGCAGGGCCAGCAGGATGTGCTCGGTGCCGATGTAGTTGTGCCCGAGCCGGAGCGCCTCGCGGAAGGTGAGCTCCAGGGCCTTCTTGGCCTCGGGACCGTAGGGGACCAGGTCGGGGGTGGTTCCGGTGGCCGCGGGGAGCGCGGCGGTCGCGGCCTGCCGTACGGCTTCGGCCTCGACGCCCTGCGCGGCCATCGCCTTGACCGCGAGGCCCTCCGGCTCGGCCAGCAGGCCGATCACCAGGTGCTCGGGGCGGCCCTCGGCGTTGCGCGCGGTCACCGCCGCGTTGTGGGCCGCCATGACGACGTTGCGGGCGCGGGGGGTGTAGCGGCTGAAGCCCTGATTGGGGTCGAGGTCGGCCGACTCCTTGGAGACGAACCGCTTCTGCGCCGCCTGCCGGGTCACGCCCATGCTCTTGCCGATGTCGGTCCAGGACGCGCCCGAGCGGCGGGCCTGGTCCACGAAGTGTCCGATGAGGTGGTCCGCCACGTCGCCCAGGTGGTCCGCGGCGATCACCGCGTCCTGGAGCTGTTCGAGGGGCTCGGCGTGGGCGGTCTTGATGGCCTCGATGAGATCGTCGAGGCGTACGGATGCCGTGATGTTCGGGTTGCTCGCCATGTGACAACCGTAGGTTGACAGTCGAGGGGTGTCAACTGATGGTTGACAGTGAATTCCGGCCCGGCGTCAGAAGTGAATTCCGGCCCGGCGTCAGAAGGGAGAAACGGCCGACCGGGCCGCCCGCCGCCAGGACTGTCCACAGGCTGTGGACGACTTTCGCCGAGCGTCGGCGGCCCGTGGCACGATCGACCACGTGACCAGCACTGCCAGCACCGTCGAACGCGCCTTCGCGGCCGCTCTCTACGACGACACCGACCCGGGACTCGACACCGGCGCGTCCCTGCTCGCCGCCGACCCCGCGTCCGACGCCGAGCTGACGCGGCGCGGTGAGGAGTTCCTGGCCACCGCCTGGCAGCGCGGGTGGCAGCCCGCCGACGTGGTCCGGCTGGTGCGCCGGGAGCTGGAGGACGATCACCTCGGTCTCACCGCCGCGCTGATCCGCGCCCAGGCGGGCCGCGACCGGCCGCGTGGCCCCCGCTGGACCGCTCAGCTCGACTCCCTCGCCGACCTGCCGGACGCGCGCGCCACCGACCGCTTCTCGCACGCCACCACCACGCTGGAGCTGTACCGGCTGCTGCTGCGGCTGCCCGCGCTGGAGCCGCTGGAGGAGCCCCGCCGGCCCGCCGGACCGGGCACGTCCCGCACGCTGGGCCGTATCCGCGCCCTGCTCGCCAAGGCCGAGCGCACCGGGTATCCGGAGGAGGCCGAGGCGCTCACCGCAAAGGCGCAGGAGCTGATGGCCCGGCACAGTGTCGACGAGGCGCTGCTCGCCGCCTCCGCCCCGGCGCCGGACGCGCCCGGCGCCTGCCGGATAGGCGTCGAGCCGCCGTACGAGCAGGCCAAGGCCGTCCTGCTGGACGCGGTCGCCCGCGCCAACCACTGCCGCGCGGTGTGGAACGAACCGTTCGGCTTCTCCACGGTCGTCGGGTTCGAGGCCGACCTGGAGGCGGTCGAGCTGCTGCACACCTCGCTGCTGGTGCAGGCCACGCACGCCATGGCCAAGGCGGAGGCGGCCCAGCGGGCCGGGGGGCGCAAGCGGACCAAGACCTTCAGGCAGTCCTTCCTCGCGGCCTACGCCCACCGGGTCGGCGACCGGCTCGCGGCCGCCGCCGAGAGCCAGGTCAGCGAGGACCTGCTGCCGGTGCTGGTCACCCGCGAGGCCGCCGTCACCGACCGGATGGACAGCATGTTCCCGCAGACCACCACCACCCGGCTGCGCGGCATCAGCGACGAGGCCGGGTGGACGGAAGGAGCGCGGGCGGCGGACGAGGCCCAGGTCAGATCCCGCCCGAGGCTCCCGTGAGCCCCGCGCCGCCCCGGCTGCCCCCAAGAAAAGAGGGAGCTGGTCGCCAGAAAGGAGGGAGTTAGTCGCCGACCTGCTGGAAGGCGCTCACCGACGCGTCCAGGCCGTCCGCGCCCTTGGCCGCGACCGGGCCGAACTTCCAGGGGAAGCTCTTGGAGTCCCCGCCGCCCGGCAGGGTGACCTCCAAGGTGCTCGCCTTCATGGCCTTGGCGTCGCCGTCCGCGCCGCGCACGTAAGAGATGGTGAAGGTCGCCGAGGCGCCCTTGGCCAGCTTCAGCGTCTGCGCCTGGGCGCCCTCGCTCACCGGCAGCTTCACCGACCGGTCGCCCTGGTGCAGGGTGACGCCGGGGAAGTGGTCCAGGGTGCAGGGGGCGCTCTGGTTGGTGATGCTGACGGGCACCTCGCCGCTGTCGCCCGCCGCGGGGGCCACGCTCGCCGAACCGACCTCCAGGGCGACCGCGCCGGTCGCGCAGCCCGAACCGGTCTTGCTCTTGGCGCCGTCCGTACCGCCGCTGTCGCCGTCGGAGCAGGCGGTCAGGGCGAGGGCGGCAACGAGAGCGGTGAGGGTGAGCGGAATGACGCGGCGCATGTACTGATCCCATCGAGGTCGTGACGTCTCCCCGCATCATGGCGCCTCGGCGGGCGGCGCGGGCACGCACCCCCGCCGATTCACCACTTCAGGCGGTGCGATGGCGCGGGCGGAGCCGGGGGAGCGGCGCGGGCGGCGGGTCTACGACGGCTGGAGAGCCGTGGGCAGCCCGGTGGGCAGCTTGCCGCCTTCCGCCCTGGTGTACGACTCCGACCCGGCACCGCCCTTCCAGGTCACCTTCAGCGACTCGGCGCCGACCGAGTCGACCGTGCCCTCGGCCCGGCTGTCGTCGCCGCCCTGACAGGTGAGCCTGATCACGCCCTTGCCCGCCTGCTCGGCCGCCGTGCCGCTGCACACCGTGCCGCCGGTGACGAAGAGGCCCGCCTGCTTCCCGGTGATCACCAGAGCGACGATCTTGCCGCCGCCGGTGGTGACCCAGCTCCCCTGGAGCGGATCGGACGCAGAGGACCCCGAGGTGCCCGCGTCGCCGCCGGAGTCCGCCGAGCCGGAGGGGGCCGGGGCCGAGGTGCTCGTGGCCGGCGGGCCGTCCGGCGAACTGTCGCCGCCGCACGCCGTCACGGTCAGCGCGAGCGCGCTCACCAGCCCCGCCGCCGCAGCGGCCCGAACTCTTGCGGTCGCCGTCGTCACGTCAAGCTCCCAACCAGTAGCCGGTCGCCCCGCCGGCCGTGCGCGAGGCCCCCCTGAGCCGGAGGTCCGCAGCAAGTTACCAGCCGTTACCCGGGGGAAGCCGGGACACCGGGGAACAAGGACGGCCCCGTTCGCCGCTCCGCCCTGAGCCGGGAGGTTCCGATCCGGACTACCTGGCGCGGAAGCGCGGGCGTGGGGCGCGTTCGCGCATGCCCGGAGCCGCATCGGGGCAGACGCGTCAACACCGCACGCCCCGGGGCCCGGGTAAAGCGGACGTCAAACCTGTAACCGCGGGAACACCCGCCGTGCACGTGCATCTGCCCATTCATCTGCACATGAACAAGGTTATGATCCGGGTCGATCGACCTGTGCGACATCGATCAGTACGACATCGACCAGAGCATCCATGGCCACATCAGACAGTGCACAGCGGGGAGCGACCTGTGGACCGCTACGTTGACAGCGTGTACGGGGGGTACGACGTGTACAACGGCATGGCTGCCACGCAGTTGGACGGCGTGGCCTGGCAGAAGAGCCGCCACAGCAACTCCCAGGGTTCCTGCGTGGAGTTCGCGCGGCTGCCCGGCGGCGAGGTCGCCGTACGCAACTCGCGCTTCCCGGACGGTCCCGCGCTCGTCTACACCCGCGCGGAGATCGAGGCGATGCTCCTCGGCATCAAGGACGGCGAGTTCGACCACCTCATCGTCGGCTGACCCGAAGGGCGGCGGCTCGGGCGGCGGTTTCTGGCAACGATGTCAACGGCCGTGCCCGGCAGGCGGGTTCCGGACTATCGGCCGGCGCTCTCCAGCCGGAACAGCGCCCACACCAGCTTTCCGCGGACGTCGCCCGGGACCGGGTGCCAGCCCCAGCCGTCCGCGAAGGACTCCACCAGCAGCAGCCCCCGCCCCGACTCGGCGGAGAAGTCGTCCTCCGTCTCGCGCGGTACCGGCGTCTCCTCGCTGGGGTCGCGCACCGCGCACACCAGCCGCTCCGGCCAGCGCAGCAGGTGCAGCCGGACCGGCGAGCCGTGTCCGGGGCCGGTCCGCGGTTCCTCGGGCAGGGCGTGGCGCAGGGCGTTGGTGACGAGTTCGGAGACCACGAGGGCGATGTCGTCGAAGCGGTCGCCGACGTCCCAGGGTTCGAGGGTGGACCGGGTGAAGCGCCGCGCCTCGCCGACCGCCTCGTAGCGGGCGGGCAGGGCGCAGGAGGCCGCTTCGCACACGGCCGAGGGGTCCAGTGGCGGAAGGCCCTGCCGTAACGGCTTGAGCATGGTCGATCCATTCGTCCCCATGCGAGGCACTCCCGGAATTCGCGGTCGTTGCGAGGCAGCGGTGGCGCGGCACCATGGTTTCGGATGCGCACAGCAGATGCAAGGGCAGATGCACGTGCACGCGGCCGAAATCGCCCCTCGCGTACCGCTTCTTGGCCATTTTTTCCGCCATCGGGGCGCGGTCGGCCGCCAATGGTCGTGACCTGTGGTGGGCAGAAACGGTTCAGCTCTTTCCGTTTCCGTAACCGTACGAGTACTGCTTGAAGTGTTTTAGTGGCAGACTCAGGCACTTGAGGACGGTTGGGGAGGCTGACGAACGTGAGCGCGGGAGAGCCCGGATCGGTGGTGCGGCGGATGCTGCTCGGCTCGCAACTCAGGCGGCTGCGTGAGGCTCGGGGGATCACACGCGAGGCGGCGGGTTACTCGATCCGCGCCTCCGAATCGAAGATCAGCCGGATGGAGCTGGGCCGGGTGAGCTTCAAGACCAGAGACGTGGAAGACCTGTTGACGCTCTACGGCGTCGACGACGAGGCGGAGCGCGAGTCCCTTCTCTCCCTCGCCCGGGAGGCCAACGTGGCGGGCTGGTGGCACAGTTACTCGGACGTGCTGCCCAGCTGGTTCCCCACCTATGTGGGTCTGGAGGGTGCCGCGCACCTGATCCGGGTCTACGAGGTGCAGTTCGTGCACGGCCTGCTCCAGACCGAGGGGTACGCCCGCGCGGTGGTCCGGCGCGGGATGCGCGGCGCGAGCGCGGAGGACGTGGAACGCCGGGTCGCCCTGCGGCTGGAGCGGCAGAAGCACCTGCTCGGCGAGCACGCGCCCGAGTTCCACATCGTGCTCGACGAGGCCGCCCTGCACCGCCCGTACGGCGACCGCGAGGTCATGCGCGGGCAGCTCCGGCACCTCGTCGAGGTCTCCGAGCGGCCCAACGTGCGGCTCCAGGTCATGCCGTTCGACTTCGGCGGCCACTCGGGCGAGAGCGGTGCCTTCACCCTGCTCAGCTTCCCCGAATCGGACCTGTCCGACGTGGTCTACCTGGAGCAGCTCACCAGCGCGCTCTACCTGGACAAGCGCGAGGACGTCGCCCAGTACGAGCACGCCCTCAAGGAGCTCCAGCAGGACAGCCCCGGTCCCGAGGAGAGCCGCGCGCTCATCGAGAGGATCGCTCAACGCGTCTGATGAGCAAGTGAGTTGAGGAGTGACGGACTCCTCGGCCGCCATGGCTCACCAGTACGATGGCCCGTGATCAGCACCTGGCGTGACTCAGCCGTACGCTCACGATTGAGGGATCACATGGCGGCCTTTTTCAGCGACCTCGCCCAGCAGTACATCGACGGCGAATGGCGGCCGGGCACCGGCTCCTGGGACGTCATCGACTTCAACCCCTACGACGACGAGAAGCTGGCCTCCATCACCGTGGCCTCGGTCGACGAGGTGGACGAGGCGTACCGGGCCGCCGAACGCGCGCAGCGGGAGTGGGCGCGCACCAGCCCCTACACGCGCCGCGCGGTGTTCGAGCGGGCCCTCGCGCTGCTTCAGGAGCGCGAGGAGGAGATCGCCGGGCTGATCGTCGCGGAGCTGGGCGGAACCCGGGTGAAGGCCGGCTTCGAGATCCACCTCGCCAAGGAGTTCCTGCGCGAGTCGGTGCACCTGGCGCTGCGCCCCGAGGGCCGCATCCTGCCCTCCCCGGCGGACGGCAAGGAGAACCGCCTCTACCGGGTCCCGGTCGGCGTGGTGGGCGTGATCAGCCCCTTCAACTTCCCCTTCCTGCTCTCCCTGAAGTCGGTCGCCCCGGCGCTGGCGCTCGGCAACGGCGTGGTCCTCAAGCCGCACCAGAACACCCCGATCGCGGGCGGCACCCTCATCGGCAAGCTCTTCGAGGACGCGGGCCTGCCCGGCGGGCTGCTCAACGTGGTCGTCACCGACATCGCCGAGATCGGGGACGCCTTCATCGAGCACCCGGTGCCCCGGGTCATCTCCTTCACCGGCTCCGACGGCACCGGCCGGCACGTCGCCACCGTGTGCGCGGCGCACTTCAAGCGCGCGGTGCTCGAACTCGGCGGCAACAGCGCCCTGGTGGTGCTGGACGACGCCGACATCGACTACGCGGTGGACGCGGCCGTCTTCAGCCGGTTCGTGCACCAGGGGCAGGTCTGCATGGCCGCCAACCGGGTGCTGGTGGACCGCTCCGTCGAGCGGGAGTTCACCGAGAAGTTCGTCGCCAAGGTCCGCTCGCTGCCGGTCGGTGACCCGAGCGACCCCCGTACCGTCATCGGCCCGGTCATCAACTCCACCCAGGCGAACGCACTTTCCCAGGTGGTCGAGCAGGCGCTCGCCGAGGGCGGTACGGCCCTGGTGCACGGCTCGGTGAAGGGCAACCTGGTCGCGCCCAGCGTGCTGACCGGGGTGCCGGAGGGGTCGGAGCTGCTGCGGCAGGAGGTCTTCGGGCCGGTGGTCTTCCTCGTGCCGTTCGACGGCGAGGAGGAGGCGGTCCGTCTCGTCAACGACACCCCGTACGGCCTCAGCGGGGCCGTGCACACCGCCGACATCGAGCGCGGGGTGGCCTTCGCCCAGCGGATCGACACCGGGATGTTCCACGTCAACGACGGGACCGTGCACGACGAGCCGATCGTCCCCTTCGGCGGGGAGAAGCACTCCGGCATCGGCCGGCTGAACGGCGAGACGACGCTGGAGGCGTTCACCACCACCAAGTGGATCTCGGTGCAGCACGGCCGCAGCGGCTTCCCCTTCTGAGCCCGTCGCTGGGGCGCTTCCGGGCCGCCTCTGAGCCGCTTCCGGGCCGCGCGGGAGATCCCTCCGGGTGACTTCCGATGTCACGGGCCATTGAGGACAGCATCTGACCTCGATGGCCCGTAGCGTCGTCGGGGCCGGGATGAACCGGACCGGCGGTACGTCAGGAGAGGTGGACGGTCATGGTCACTCATGTGGGAGCCGAGGCGCCGGGGGACGAGCGCGGGGCGCTGCTGGCCTTCCTGGAGGAGCAGCGCGGGGGCATCCGCCGGGCCCTGCTGGGCGTGACGGAGGAGCAGGCGCGGACCCGGCCCAGCGCCAGCGAACTGTCGCTGGGCGGACTGCTGAAGCACGTCGCCGAGATGGAGCAGACCTGGCAGGCGCGAGCCCGCCAGGAGCCGCCGGCGGTGCACCGGGACGAGTCGAACTGGAGCGAGTGTTTCCGGCTCACCGACGACGAGACGGTCGCCGGGCAGCTCGCGTACTGGGAGCAGGTCGCGGCCGGGACGGAGGAGCTGATCCGCTCCGCGCCCAGCCTGGACGACACCTTCCCGCTGCCCCAGGCCCCCTGGTTCCCGCCGGAGGGCCGGGTCTCGCTGCGCTGGGTCGCTCTGCACCTGATCCGCGAGACGGCCCGGCACGCCGGGCACGCCGACATCATCCGGGAGTCCCTGGACGGGAAGACGGCGTTCGAACTGGTCGCGCTGGAACAGCAGCAGTCCGCGTCATAGGGGCTTTCAGTGGTGGAACCCCGTGGCCGCGTCCTTCTCGCCGCTCGGCCCCTGCTGGCGGCGCAGGCCGGGCAGGGCGCGGGTGAGGTCGGCGAGGAAGAGGTCGGCCAGGTCGTGGGAGAAGCCGTTGCGGCACACCACCCGCAGCACGGACAGGTCCTCCCGGTCGGCCGGGAAGGTGTACGCGGGCACCAGCCAGCCCGCCTCCCGCAGCCGCCGGGAGACGTCGAACACGTCGTACGCGGTGACGTGGCCGGCGGTGGTGAAGGCGAAGACCGGCAGCTCGTCGCCCCGCGTCAGCAGGCGGAAGTCGCCGAGTTCCTCGATCTTCGCCGCCAGGTAGGTCGCCACGTCCCGGGTGGAGCGCTGCACCGCGCGGAAGCCCTCGCGGCCCAGGCGCAGGAACGTGTAGTACTGGGCCGCGACCTGGGCGCCGGGGCGGGAGAAGTTCAGCGCGAAGGTCGGCATGTCGCCGCCCAGGTAGTTGACGCGGAACACCAGCTCCTCGGGCAGGGCCTCCTTGTCCCGCCACAGGGCCCAGCCGACGCCGGGGTAGACCAGGCCGTACTTGTGGCCCGAGGTGTTGATCGAGGCCACGCGCGGCAGCCGGAAGTCCCAGACGAGGTCCTCGTCCAGGAAGGGGGCGATCATCGCGCCCGAGGCGCCGTCCACGTGCACGGGGACGTCGAGGCCGGTGCGTTCCTGGAGGGCGTCCAGCTCGGCGCACAGCTCGGCGACGGGCTCGTAGGAGCCGTCGAAGGTGGAGCCGAGGACGCCGACGACGCCGATGGTGTTCTCGTCGCACAGCGCGGCCGCCGCGCGGGGGTCGAGGTGGAAGCGGTCGCCCTCCATGGGGACCAGCCGGGGTTCCACCTCCCAGAAGTCGCAGAACTTCTCCCAGCAGACCTGGACGTTGACGCCCATCACCAGGTTCGGGCGGGCCCCGGGGTAGCGGTCGGCGTTCCGCTTGGTCCAGCGGCGCTTGAGCGCCATCCCGGCGAGCATGCACGCCTCGCTGGAGCCGGTGGTGGAGCAGCCGATCACGGCCGAGGGGTCGGGGGCGTTCCACAGGTCGGCGAGGATCGCCACGCAGCGCCGCTCCAGCTCGGCGGTGCGCGGGTACTCGTCCTTGTCGATCATGTTCTTGTCCAGGCACTCCGACATCAGCACCCTGGCCTGCGGCTCCATCCAGGTGGTGACGAAGGTGGCCAGGTTCAGCCGGGCGTTGCCGTCGAGCATCAGCTCGTCGTGCACCACCTGGTAGGCCGTGTCCGGGGCCAGCGGGACGTCCGGCAGGCGGTGGGTGGGCGGGGCCTCGGTCATCCCGCAGACGGGGTCGGCGCCCCCGAAGAACGGGTTGACGGATATACGGCGTTCCCCGTGCTTGCCGGAACCTCTGTGCAGCGCCATGGGCCATGCCTCCATCAGGGGGAGTTCGGTGGGAATCCGGAAGGAATTCAGCGGAGCGGGGTCCCGTCCGGGCGCAGCTGCATCTGCGGCCGTCCGGTCACCAGCAGCCACGCGGGCAGCGAGCCGATGCACAGCAGGGTGATGACCGCGGGCGAGGAGACCAGTACGGCGGCGGTGAACAGGCTCACCCAGCCCTGCCGGGTGATCGCCAGCAGCATCCCCAGCACGCCCGCGGCCACCCCGACCGACGGGTGCACGGCGGGGACCAGCGCGTGCGCGCACAGACCGAGCGCGGCCCCGATGAACACGGACGGGAAGATCCGGCCGCCCCGGAACCCGCACGAGGCCGCCACCACCAGCGCCGCCAGCTTCACCACCGCCATCACCGCGAACTGGCCCGCCGACCAGCCGTCGGGGTCCCGCGCCAGCTCCCCGACCTCGGTGAGCCCCTTGAACAGCGTCAGGTGGCCGCCCGCGGCCGCCAGCGCGCCCAGTACGAGCCCGCCCGCCGGAAGCATCAGCATCGGGTGCCGCAGCCGGCCGAAGGCCCGGTGGACGTAAGGGAAGACGTAGACCCCGCACATGCCGAGCAGCGCGGCCGCCGGGGCGATCACCAGTGCCGCCACGATGTCGCCCCACCGGGCGTGGCCGAAGGGCGGCAGCCCCAGGTCGAAGGTGGGCCGTGCCACCAGGGTGGTCGTGACGGCGCCGCACGCGGCGGCGGTCAGCGGGGCGAAGAGGTTGTCCCAGAGCCGTCCGCGCAAGGGGCGTCCGGCCAGGGCCTCGGATATCACCAGCGCCGCCGCGACCGGTGTGCCGAACAGCGCCCCGATCGTGCCCGCCTCGGCGAGCACCGGCCACAGCGAGTCCGGCGTCCTCGGCACCAGCTTCTGCCCGAGCCACATGGCGAGGCCGACGTTGACCGCGATGATCGGGTTCTCCGGGCCGAGGCTGGGGCCGCCCGCCAGCATCAGCCCGACCGCCAGCACCAGACCGGGCAGCACCACCGGCGGCAGCACCGGCGCGTTCAGGCCGAGGGTGGCCGGGTCGGGCCCGGCGTGGCCGGGGACCTTCCACACCACCAGGCCGACCGCCACACCGGTGGCGAAGAGCATCACGAACATCCACAGCACCGAGTACCGGCCCACCCCCAGCGCGTCCGGCAGCGGCCCCCACAGCACGTGCTGGAGCTTTTCGGCGGCCGTGCTCACCCCGACGAAGACGAGGCTGGCGGCGATCCCCACCGTCACGGCGGGCAGGATCAGCGGCAGCAGCGCGCGTGCCGGGGCCGTGGGAGCGGTCGGAGGCGGCTGCCGCGCGGTGTCCTGGGCCACGGGCTCACCATAAGCGGACAAGTCGGACGCAACATCCCGTAGGAGAATCCTTCTTGCACCTCACCCGGCGTGAGGGCGCAGCGTGGACCCCGAACCGGCGGCGCACCCCCGCGCCCCGGACGACAAGGAGCGAGAACGTTGAGCCACTCCGTGGGACAGGTCGCGGGGTTCGCCGGGATCACGGTGCGCACCCTGCACCACTACGACGAGATCGGCCTGCTCGTGCCCGGCGGGCGCACGCACGCCGGGCACCGGCGCTACACGGACGCCGACCTCGACCGGCTCCAGCAGATCCTGTTCTACCGCGAGCTCGGTTTCCCGCTCGACGAGGTCGCCGCCCTGCTCGACGACCCGGACGCGGACCCGCGCGCCCACCTGCGCCGGCAGCACGAACTGCTGACCGCCCGGATCGAGAGGCTGAGCCGGATGGCGGCGGCCGTGGAACACGCCATGGAGGCACGCACGATGGGCATCGACCTCACCCCCGAGGAGCGCTTCGAGGTCTTCGGGGACCACGACCCCGAGACCCACGCCGAGGAGACCGAGCGCCGCTGGGGCGGCACCGCGGCGTACGCGGAGTCCCAGCGCCGCGCCGCCCGCTACACCAAGGCCGACTGGCAGCGGATGCGCGCCGAGTCCGACGACTGGAACGCGCGTTACGCCGCCCTGGTGGCCGACGGCACCCCGCCGGGCGACGGGGCGGCCATGGACCTCGCCGAGGAGCACCGGCGGCACATCGGCGCCTGGTTCTACAAGTGCCCGTACGCCATGCACCGCTGTCTGGGTGAGATGTACGTCGCCGACGCCCGCTTCACCGCGTACTACGACGCTCTCGGCCCCGGTGTCGCCGCCCATCTGAACGCGGCCATCGCCGCCAACGCCGACCGGCACGAGGCGTAGGGGCAGGGCGGCGCCGGTCCTGGCTCACTCGCGGGCCAGGACCACCGCCGTGCCGTAGGCGCACACCTCGGTGCCCAGGTCGGCCGCCTCGGTGACGTCGAAGCGGAAGGCCACCACCGCGTTGGCGCCACGCGCGCGTGCCTGCTCCACCAGGCGCTCCATGGCCTGGTTGCGGGTCTGCACCAGGGTCTTGGTGAGCCCCTTCAGCTCGCCGCCGATCATCGATTTCAGCCCGGCGCCGATCTGGCTGCCGAGGTGGCGCGACCTGACGGTGAGGCCGAAGACCTCGCCGAGCACCCGCTCCACCCGGCGTCCGGGCACGTCGTTCGCCGTCACCACCAGTACGTCCGGCTCGGGCCCCTGGCCGCCGCCGTAGTCGTCGAGTCCCATGGCTCACAGCTTTGCCCCGCTCGCCCCGCAGTGCATTCTGGGACGGCCGGTGGAACCTGGGCCGGTCGCGACGCGTTGATAGTTTGGGCGGCCGCACATGGACGCCGTAGCCGCCCTCTTCCCCCCTCAGGAGCCCGGACCCGTGATGACACTCGCCCTCGGCCCGAGCTGGCTCGATCCCAACTACCTGCTGCAGACGTACAGCATCTGGGGTCTGCTGCTCATCGTCTTCGCCGAGTCCGGCCTGCTCATCGGCTTCTTCCTGCCGGGTGACTCGCTGCTGTTCACGGCCGGTCTGCTGATCACCTCCGGACAGCTCGACTTCCCGCTGTGGGGGGCCATCGCGCTCATCTGCCTCGCCGCGATCCTCGGCGACCAGGCGGGCTACATGTTCGGCAAGAAGGTCGGCCCGTCCCTCTTCAACCGGCCCGACTCGCGCCTGTTCAAGCAGGAGAACGTCACCAAGGCGCACGAGTTCTTCGAGAAGTACGGCCCCAAGTCCCTGGTCCTGGCCCGCTTCGTGCCCATCGTGCGCACCTTCACGCCGATCATCGCGGGCGTCAGCGGCATGCGGTACCGCTCGTTCCTGACCTTCAACATCATCGGCGGCGTCCTGTGGGGCGCCGGGGTGACGCTCCTCGGCTCCTGGCTCGGCAACATCGGCATCGTCAAGGACAACATCGAGGCGATGCTCATCCTCATCGTCCTCATCTCGGTGGTGCCGCTGATCATCGAGTTCCTGCGGGCCCGGGGCAAGAACAAGCGCGCGGAGCGGCAGGACGACGCCCAGCGGGCCCCGTACGAGCACCAGCAGGCCCCGGTGATGGACGACTCCACCACCCAGCTGCGCCGCATCGAGCCCGAGCAGCCCTACGGCCAGCAGCAGTACGGCCAGCGGCCCGCCCCGCAGCAGCAGCCCCACCCCCAGCAGCACTGGCAGCAGGGCTACGACCAGCCCGGCCACGACCAGGGCTACGGCGACCAGGGCCAGGGCTACGGGCAGCAGCAGGACCCGTACTACGGCCAGCAGCCCCAGCAGCCGGGTTACGACGGCTACGGACGGCCGCAGCAGCCGCAGCAGCACTACCCCTACGGGTACGACCAGGGGCAGGGCCGCTAGAAGCCCCTGGTCCGCTTGGCCGCCCTGCGCTTCCCGGCGGAGCCGATGCGCAGGGTGAGCCGGGAGATCTCCGCACCCAGGTTCACCCCGATGGCGATGGCCATGGCCAGCGACACGGCCTTGGCCAGCGACACCAGCCCCTTGTCGACCTCGCTCTGCGCGATGGACAGCAGACCGAAGTACGTGGCCGAACCGGGCAGCAGCGGGCCGATCGCGGCCGTGGTGAACGGCAGCGCGGACGCGAACTGATACCGCGACAGCAGCTGCCCGAACAGGCCCACCAGACCGGCCGCCACCGCCGTGGACGCCACCGGCGAGATGCCCGCCGTGTAGTGCAGCGCGCCGTACACCGACCAGGCGACACCGCCGTTGAGCGTCACCCACAGCACGGTGGAGCGCTCCTGCTGGAGCAGCACCGCGAAGGTCAGCGACAGCACCATGGACGCCAGGATCTGCAGCACCGGCCGGGATTGGATGTTCATCAGCGCGTCCGGGTTCAGTTCGCCGCCGATCTGCACGCCGAAGTACAGGATCGTCAGCACGCCGATGACGATGCCGACGAAGAAGTACATGACCTCCAGCAGCCGCGCGGAGGCGGTGATGTAGAAGCCCGTCAGACCGTCCTGCACGCCCGCCACCAGCGCCCGTCCGGGCAGCAGCGCGAAGAGTCCACCGGTGATCACCGCGGACGCCTTCACGTCGACGTGGGCCAGCGAGAACGCCACCCCGATCGCGGCGGGCGGCATCGCCGCCACCGTGAACTGGTAGAACTCCGGCAGGCCGCGCCCCGCGCACAGCCACGCCAGCCGGTCGCCGAGCATCGCGCCCAGCGCCGCCGCGATGAACACGATCACGTCACCGCCGACCAGCACCGAGGCCGCACCGGCCAGCAGCCCGCTGGCCAGGGTCAGCGCCCAGCCGGGGTAGGGGTGCCGGTTGCGCCGCATCTCCGCCAGCCGGCCGTACGCCTCCTCCAGGGAGACCTGCGTCTCGGCGTCCGTGAGGTCGTCCACCAGCCGGAAGACGGCCGCCAGGCGGGTGTAGTCGGTGCCGCGCCTGCGGACCGTCCGGGAGGCCGTCACCGGGTCCTCCACCAGCGAGGGCTGGTGGGTGATCGACAGCAGGGTGAAGGTCACCGTCGGCTCGCAGCGGTCCAGCCCGTAGGACCGGCACACCGCGAACATCGCGGCCTCCACGTCCTCGGCGCCCTCGCCGCCCGCGAGCAGCAGCTCGCCGATACGCAGGGTCAGGTCGAGCACGCGCGGGACCGCGGGGCCCTCGTCCTCGGAACGCACCACCGGTTCCAGGGCCGGACGGTCCGCCACCGGCATGCGCAGCATCGTGCGCATCCGGTCCTGCCAGGGCGCGTCCGTGATCAGCGTGATCATCGGGACGCCCGTGGCGGGGGTGAAGGCGGACGGCGCGTCCTTGACGCTGTACGTGCGCGGCATGTTGAACGCCGAGCCCTCCGGCTCGGCCTCCGCCTGCGCCGCCTCCAGCCCCTTGGGCATGGCGAACTCGGACGTCGTCTCCGCCTCGCCGCTTCCCCGCGCGACGGCGAGCCCCTCCGGAATGGCGAACTCGGAGGTGATCTCCGGGTCGTAAGTGGCCCGCGCCTCGTCCGACCGGGGCTTGCGGTCCTCCGCCTCCGACACCTTGCACCGCTCCCTGAACGACACGTTCCGATTACGCCTCAGTATGCGCGTGAAAGCGCGAGCGGGCCGCACCACCCCCTCCGGGATGGCACGGCCCGCTCAGTGCTGGAACGGCAGGTCAGTGACCGCCCTGCTCCTCCAGGCGCTTGTAAGAGCGCTCGATCTCCGCCTCGGCCTCCTGGCGGCCCACCCAGTTGGCGCCCTCGACCGACTTGCCCGGCTCCAGGTCCTTGTAGACCTCGAAGAAGTGCTGGATCTCCAGGCGGTCGAACTCCGACACGTGGTGGATGTCGCGCAGGTGCTCCACCCGCGGGTCCGTCGCCGGGACGCACAGCAGCTTGTCGTCGCCGCCGGCCTCGTCCGTCATGCGGAACATGCCGATGGCGCGGCACTTGATGAGGCAGCCCGGGAACGTCGGCTCGTCAAGGATGACAAGCGCGTCCAGCGGGTCGCCGTCCTCGCCGAGCGTGTTCTCGACGAATCCGTAGTCGGTCGGGTAGGCGGTCGAGGTGAAGAGGCGACGGTCCAGGCGGATCCGACCGGTCTCGTGGTCCACCTCGTACTTGTTCCGCGAACCCTTCGGGATCTCGATCGTGACGTCGAACTCCACCGGTGGCTCCTCCATGATCAGCGCATAGTTCTGGTGGTTAAGTGTCCCTCACGCAGGTGTGTGGATGCGAAAGGGGCTGGTGGTAGTGCCGGAGCTGGGACCTTTGCGGTCCGTCGGACCGCGTGTGAAGCGGCTCACGGACGCCCTACGACCGAGTCTGGCGCACGCGGCGGCCGTCGTGAAACCGCGTCTCGCGCGGTTGACGGACGCCGGGCGGCCGGGACCCGGCCGATCCGGTCCCAGGCCCCTGCGGACCTGGTACTTCACCGCCTCGGCGGCCACCGCCGGACTGGCGCTGGCCGTCGGCGCCGTGGCCGTGGCCGGCCCGTTCGACGGCGCGGGTCAGCGTACGGCCGAGCGGGACCGCGCGGCCGCCCTCACGCTCGCACGTGGCGCAGATCACGACGGCGGAAGGGGTACGAGCGGCGTCCGTGCCGTCCCGAGCGCCCCGCCCGTGCTGCGCGAGCTCGGCGGCGCCGCGGAGCCCGTGAAGTCCGGGAAGATCCCGCCGAGCGGCATCGCGGGCGTCCTGGACCCCCTGCTGGCCGACCCCGCCCTCGGCTCCGGGCAGGCGGCGGCCGTCGTCGACGTCGCCACCGGCGCCCGCGTCTACGGCGCCCGCTCCGGCCAGGCGTTCACCCCCGCCTCCACCACCAAGATCGCCACCGCCGTGGCCGCGCTGTCCGCCCTCGGCCCCGACCACCGCCTCAGCACCCGCACCGCGTTCGAACCCGACACCGGTGAACTGGTCCTGGTCGGCGGCGGCGACCCCACCCTCACCGCGCACAAGGCGAGCGGCGGCTGGGCGAGCCTGCGCACCCTGGCCGCCGGCACCGCCGCCGCCCTGCACGAGCGCGGCGTGGAGAAGGTCAAGCTCTCCTACGACACCACGCTCTACTCCGGCCCCGCCCTGCACCCCATCGGCGTCAACGACAACCTCGCCGTCGTCAGCGCCCTCACCGCCGACGAGGGCCGCGCCGACGACTCCGACAGCGGCCCCGCCGCCCGCGTGGCCGACCCGGCCGCCGAGGCCGCCCGGAGCTTCGCCGGCTTCCTGAAGGACGCCGGGATCACCACCACACCGCCCGGCCCTTCCAAGGCCACCGGCCGCGCGACGAC
This sequence comes from Streptomyces sp. NPDC046860, assembly GCF_040645115.1. Taxonomy (NCBI): domain Bacteria; kingdom Bacillati; phylum Actinomycetota; class Actinomycetes; order Kitasatosporales; family Streptomycetaceae; genus Streptomyces; species Streptomyces sp. NPDC046860. The sequence goes on from NZ_JBEYXQ010000015.1 coordinate 85,683, forward strand.
CCTCGCCGCCGTCTCCTCGCCCCCGTTGTCCGACGTGGTCGAGCGGATGCTCACCAACAGCGACAACGACATCGCCGAGGGCCTGGCCCGCCAGACCGCCCTCGCCTCGGGGCAGCCCGGCAGCTTCGCGGGCGGCGCCAAGGCCATCGGCAACCGGCTGACCAAGCTCGGACTGCCGATGCGCGGCGCCTCCTTCCACGACGGCAGCGGCCTGAACCGCGAGGACCGGCTCACCGCCGACCTCCTGACCTCCCTGCTTGCCACCGCCGCCGACCCGGCCCGCCCGGGACTGCGCCCCGTCCTCACCGGACTGCCCGTCGGCGGGTTCACCGGCACCCTCGCCGAGCGCTACGCCGACGGCGGCGCGGCCGGCATCATCCGCGCCAAGACCGGCACCCTGACCGGCGTCAACTCCCTGGCCGGCACGGTCGTCACCAAGGACGGCCGCCTGCTGGCCTTCGCCTTCCTCGCCTCGGGCACCACCGACCCCCAGTCGGCCCAGTCCGCGCTGGACCACACGGCCACCACCCTGGCCGACTGCGGCTGCGCGTAGGAGGGTTCCGCAGGGTTCCGTTCCGGGCGCGGACCCTCCCGGACACCGGCCGCCGGGGCCGTCCCGCCCGTCCCGCGGAGCACCGCGCACGGACTGCCCGGACGGGCGGGGCTCACGTACGGTTGACGCATGACGAGCTTCGGTGGCACCGCTTCTCAGGGGATGGTCGACTGGAACCTCGCGGCGGCGACCGCGACGCGGCTCGTGCGGCCGGGTCCCGAGATCAGCCGGGAGGAGGCGCGGGAGGTCGTCGCCGAACTGCGCCGCCACGCCAAGGCCTCGGAGGAACACGTCCGGGGCTTCACTCGTATGGGGACCGAGGACATCCACGACACCCCCGTGCTGGTCGTCGACCGGCCCGGCTGGGTGCGGGCCAACGTCGCGGGCTTCCGTGAACTGCTGAAGCCCCTGCTCGACAAGATGCAGGAGCGGCGCGGCCCCGGCGCGGGCAACGCCGTCCTCGGCGCGGTCGGCGGCAAGGTGACCGGCGTCGAGCTGGGCATGCTGCTGTCGTTCCTGTCCTCCCGCGTCCTCGGCCAGTACGAGACGTTCGCCCCCGCCGCCCCCGACCTGCCCTCGGGCACCGCCCCCGGCGGCGGCCGGCTGCTGCTCGTCGCGCCGAACATCGTCCACGTCGAGCGCGAACTCGACGTGGACCCCCACGACTTCCGGCTCTGGGTGTGCCTGCACGAGGAGACGCACCGCACCCAGTTCAGTGCCGTGCCCTGGCTCCGCGACCACCTGGAGGGCGAGATCCAGGCGTTCCTCGCGGAGACCGAGGTCGACCCCATGACGTTCCTGGAGCGCGTCCGGGACGCCGCCCAGTCGCTCGCCGGGGGCCGCCCCGAGGGCGAGGAGGAGGACGGCGGACGCTCCCTGGTGGAGCTCGTGCAGACCCCCGCCCAGCGGGAGATCCTCGGCCGCCTCACCGCCGTGATGTCCCTGCTGGAGGGCCACGCCGACTTCGTCATGGACGGCGTCGGCCCCGCGGTCGTGCCGAGCGTCGCCGAGATCCGCGAGAAGTTCCAGCAGCGCCGCGCCAAGGGCGCCTCCCGCCTCGACCTCGCGCTGCGCAAGCTCCTGGGCCTCGACGCCAAGCTGCGCCAGTACCGCGACGGCGAGCGGTTCGTCCGCGCGGTCGTCGACGAGGTCGGCATGGACGGCTTCAACCGGGTGTGGACCTCGCCCAACACGCTGCCCACCAAGGCCGAGATCTCCGACCCGGCCGGCTGGGTCGCGCGGGTGCACCGCAGGACCGATTCCTGACCCCGGAGCCGAGCACCGTGCCACACATCCGGCTCACGGCAGACGAACGCCCCTCCTATCACCCGTCCGAGGGACCGTCAGCCATGCGTAGGCGTGCAATGCTCGGGGAAGGGCCCGCTTCTGTCACCATCGACGCACTCTGAGTGACCGGACTTCGGGCTCGTCCCCCGAAACTTCATGAAGGGAACCGGACATGGGTCCCCATCCCGCGGTCGCGGCGATACGCCTGGCGGTCCGCCGCGTCCTCCACGACATCGCCACCGGCCAGGCCGCCGAGCACGGCACCACCGGACACGGCTCCGTGGCCGTAGCCCGCCGCACCACCGGCCCGAGCACCGCGCAGCGCCACCGGGGCCCGGCCCCCGCCACCGCCCCGCTCGTGCTCGTCGCCTGCTCCGGCGGCGCCGACTCCATGGCGCTCGCCTCCGCCCTCGCCTTCGAGGCCCCGCGCCTCGGCCTGCGCGCCGGCGGCGTCACCGTCGACCACGGCCTCCAGCCCGGCTCCGCGCTGCGCGCCGAGGAGGTCGCCCTCAGGCTGCGCGAGCTGGGTCTCGCGCCCGTCGAGTCCGTCGCCGTGACCGTGGGCCGCGAAGGCGGCCCCGAGGCGGCCGCCCGCGACGCCAGGTACGCGGCCCTGGACGCCGCCGCCGAACGCCACGGCGCCACGGCCGTCCTGCTCGGCCACACCCGCGACGACCAGGCGGAGACCGTCCTGCTCGGACTCGCCCGCGGCTCCGGCATCCGCTCCCTGTCGGGCATGGCCGCGGTCTCGGGGGCCGACGGCCGTTACCGGCGCCCGTTCCTCCAGCTCGACCGGCAGACCGCCCGCAAGGCGTGCCTGGTGCAGTCGCTGCCCGTCTGGGACGACCCGCACAACACCGACCCGGCCTACACCCGCTCCCGGCTGCGCCACGAGGGCCTGCCCGCGCTGGAGAAGGCCCTCGGCAAGGGCGTCGTGGAGGCCCTCGCCCGCACCGCCCAGCTCTCCCGCGACGACGCCGACGCCCTGGACGCCTGGGCCGGACAGGCCGAGTCCTCCGTACGCGACGCCGACGGCGTGCTGGAGTGCGCCAAGCTCTACGCGCTGCCCCCCGCCGTCCGCCGCCGGGTGCTGCGCCGGGCCGCCATCGAGGCCGGGGCGCCGGCCGGTTCCCTCTTCGCCCGCCACGTCGAGGAGATGGACCGCCTGATCACCGGCTGGCGCGGCCAGGGAGCCATCAATCTGCCGGGCAAGGTAGTCGCCCAGCGGCAGGGTGGCAGACTGGTGATTCGGCAAGGCTGAAATCCCGGCCCGCGGAGCGACCCTCCGCCGGGCCGGGTCTGCCGGTGGCCGCCGGCGCGGCCATAAGTGCGGGACGACCGAAAGTGATGCGGGTGGACGCGAAAGACATGGGTGCCGACCTCCAGCGGGTGCTCATCACCAAGGAAGAGATCGACGCGAAGCTGGCCGAGCTGGCCGCGAAGATCGACGCGGAGTACGAGGGCAAGGACCTGCTGATCGTCGGCGTCCTCAAGGGCGCCGTCATGGTGATGGCCGACCTGGCGCGGGCGCTGTCCACCCCCGTCACGATGGACTGGATGGCCGTGTCCTCCTACGGGGCGGGCACCCAGTCCTCCGGTGTCGTCCGCATCCTCAAGGACCTCGACACCGACATCAAGGGCCGCGACGTCCTGATCGTCGAGGACATCATCGACTCCGGCCTGACCCTGTCCTGGCTGATCAACAACCTCGGCTCGCGTGAACCCTCCTCCCTGAAGGTGTGCACGCTGCTGCGCAAGCCGGACGCCGCCAAGGTCGCCATCGACGTGGAGTGGGTCGGCTTCGACATCCCGAACGAGTTCGTGGTCGGCTACGGCCTCGACTACGCCGAGAAGTACCGGAACCTCCCGTTCGTCGGTACGCTCGCGCCCCACGTCTACGGCGGCTGACCCGACCGGGCCACACCGCCGGGGAAGATCGGGAACCCCGGCGGGCTCCGTGACGTTGGAGCATTGGAAGACGGGCCGTGGTCCGTCCGGACCGCCGAGTGCGGCTGCGGACGTCGAGGCTGGGGTACCGTCAGAAGAACTGTCTTATCAAACTCACTATGGCAGGAGGGACGGGGCGTCACCGCTCCGTGTGGATGGACGTGAAGCGATACTTCCGTGGGCCGGTCATGTGGATCGTGCTGGCCGTCCTTGCCGTGGTCGTGTTGATGCAGGTCGTCGGCAATTCCGGCGGCTACAAGACGGTGGACACCGGCCAGGTCGTGCAGGCGATCAACGACAACAAGATCAAGTCGGCCAAGCTGACCACCGGTGACGAGCAGACCATCAAGGTCACGCTCAAGGACGGCGTCAAGGTCAAGGACAGCTCGAAGATCCAGGCGAGCTACATCGGCGACCAGGGCGTGGCACTCGCCCAGACCCTGCAGAACAAGTACCAGGACAAGCAGATCACCGAGGGATACACCGTCTCTCCCTCGAAGCAGAGCCCGTTCGTCGGCGTGCTGCTCACCCTGCTGCCCTTCGTGCTGATCGTGGTCGTGTTCCTGTTCCTGATGAACCAGATGCAGGGCGGTGGTTCGCGGGTCATGAACTTCGGCAAGTCCAAGGCGAAGCTGATCACCAAGGACACGCCGAAGACCACCTTCTCCGACGTCGCCGGCTGCGACGAGGCCGTCGAGGAGCTCCACGAGATCAAGGAGTTCCTCCAGGAGCCGGCCAAGTTCCAGGCCGTCGGCGCCAAGATCCCCAAGGGCGTGCTGCTGTACGGCCGCCCGGGTACCGGCAAGACCCTGCTGGCGCGTGCCGTCGCGGGCGAGGCCGGGGTGCCGTTCTACTCGATCTCCGGTTCCGACTTCGTCGAGATGTTCGTCGGTGTCGGTGCCTCCCGAGTGCGTGACCTGTTCGAGCAGGCCAAGGCGAACGCCCCGGCGATCGTCTTCGTCGACGAGATCGACGCGGTCGGCCGGCACCGTGGTGCCGGACTCGGTGGCGGTCACGACGAGCGCGAGCAGACCCTGAACCAGCTCCTGGTCGAGATGGACGGCTTCGACGTGAAGGGCGGCGTCATCCTGATCGCCGCCACGAACCGGCCCGACATCCTCGACCCGGCCCTGCTGCGGCCCGGCCGCTTCGACCGGCAGATCGCGGTCGACCCGCCGGACCTCCAGGGCCGTATGGAGATCCTCAAGGTCCACCAGAAGGGCAAGCCGGTCGCGCCCGACGTCGACCTGGCCGCCGTCGCCCGCCGGACCCCCGGCATGACCGGTGCCGACCTGGCCAACGTGCTCAACGAGGCAGCGCTGCTCACCGCCCGCGGTGACCAGAAGCTGATCGACAACAAGGCGCTGGACGAGGCGATCGACCGTGTGGTCGCGGGCCCGCAGAAGCGGACCCGGATCATGTCGGACAAGGAGAAGAAGATCACCGCGTACCACGAGGGCGGACACGCCCTGGTCGCGGCGGCCTCGCCGAACTCCGACCCCGTCCACAAGATCACCATTCTGTCCCGCGGCCGTGCCCTGGGCTACACGATGGTGCTCCCGGACGAGGACAAGTACTCGACCACGCGCAACGAGATGCTCGACCAGCTCGCCTACATGCTGGGCGGACGCGCGGCGGAGGAACTGGTCTTCCACGACCCGACCACCGGCGCCGCCAACGACATCGAGAAGGCCACCAACGTGGCCCGCGCGATGGTCACCCAGTACGGCATGACCGAGCGGCTCGGCGCCATCAAGTTCGGCGGCGACAACAGCGAGCCCTTCCTCGGCCGTGAGATGGCCCACCAGCGCGACTACTCGGAAGAGGTCGCCGGGCTGGTCGACGAAGAGGTCAAGAAGCTCATCGAGACCGCGCACAACGAGGCGTGGGAGATCCTGGTCGAGAACCGGGACGTGCTCGACAACCTGGTCCTGGCCCTCCTGGAGAAGGAGACCCTGGGCAAGGAGGAGATCGCCGAGGTCTTCGCGTCGATCCACAAGCGCCCGCCGCGCCCGGCCTGGACCGGCTCCTCGCGCCGTACGCCCTCCACCCGCCCGCCGGTGCTCTCCCCCCGGGAGCTGGCACTGACGAACGGTGCGAACGGCGCCACGCCCGCGATCAGCACGGTCAAGTCCACGACGGCCGAGCACGGCCCGGTCCCGGAGCAGGCCCCCGAGGACCGTCCCGAGAGCTGACGCTCCCTCGGCCACCTGGCCGGAATGTATGCCGCGCCCCCCGGGTTCTAGCCTGGGGGGCGCGGCATTTCACCATGCCCGCGCGCTGGACGTACAGGAACGAGGCACCACATGACCGACCCCGTGACGCTGGCCGGAGACGGCTCCATCGGCGAGTTCGACGAGAAACGCGCCGAGAACGCCGTCCGCGAGCTCCTGATAGCCGTCGGCGAGGACCCCGACCGCGAGGGCCTCCTGGAAACCCCGGCACGGGTGGCGCGGGCCTACCGGGAGATCTTCTCCGGGCTGCGTCAGCGGCCGGAGGACGTGCTCACGACGACGTTCGACCTCGGGCACGACGAGATGGTCCTGGTGAAGGACATCGAGGTGTACAGCACCTGTGAGCACCATCTGGTCCCCTTCCGGGGCGTGGCGCACGTGGGCTACATCCCCTCGGTCACGGGGAAGATCACGGGGCTGTCGAAGCTCGCCCGGCTGGTGGACGTGTACGCGCGCCGCCCGCAGGTGCAGGAGCGCCTCACCACGCAGATAGCGGACTCGCTGATGGAGATACTCGAGCCGCGCGGCGTGATCGTCGTGGTCGAGTGCGAGCACATGTGCATGTCCATGCGGGGCATCCGCAAGCCGGGCGCGAAGACCATCACCTCGGCCGTGCGCGGCCAGCTGAGGGACGCGACGACCCGCAACGAGGCGATGAGCCTCATCATGGCGCGCTGACCGCGCCCTCCCGCGCCGACCGGACCGGTGGCCCTCAGGCCGCCGGTTCCGTGCCCGTAGGGGGTGTGTCGTCGTCCTCGGGGAGGCGGCAGATGCGTTCCAGGAGGAGGGCGGCCGCTATGACGGCGAAGCCGGCCAGGACCGCGAAGCCGGCGTAGATGGCCTGGTCGCGGCGGGCGGGGATGTCGAGGAGTTCCAGCAGGAGGACGCCCGTGCCGCCGTAGACGCCGCTGACGAGGGCGGCGACCAGGGCGCTGGCGTGGCCGAAGACGACCGCGCGGGCGGCCATCATCGGGTCGACGCCCTTGGCGTCGGGGCGGCGCTCGCGCTGGGCCTTGAAGCGGGCCCGCAGGGAGAGTGCCGTGGCGAACAGGACCACCGCGATCAGGGCGAGCACGATGGGCGCGGCCACCGGGACGCTGGGCAGGCTCCCGAGCGAGTTCCACAGGCGGGCGCCCGCCCAGGACAGGACTCCGGCGACGACGAACACGCCTGCCAGCACCCTGATGCGCAACTGTTTCACGGTGTCCCTTCAGCTCCCCCGGACCCGTGCCGGGCCGTGCTCGTGTCGACCTTAACGACTACTCGGGCAGTCGGAGTTCCAGATCGGCGCGGGGCTCGACCCCTTCGCGGGTGACGGACGACAGCAGGCCGGCCACCGCGCCCTGGCCGGGCAGCTCGGCGGCGGGGTCCACGTCGTGCCAGGGGGCGAGGACGAAGGCCCGCTCGTGGGCGCGCGGGTGGGGGAGGGTGAGCCCGGGGTCCTCGGAGGTGAGGTCGGCGTAGGAGACGATGTCGACGTCCAGGGTGCGCGGGCCCCACTGCTCGTCGCGCACGCGGTGGAACGCCTCCTCGACGGCCTGCGCCCGCTCCAGCAGGGAGGACGGCGGCAGGGTGGTCTTCAGGACCACGACCGCGTTCAGGTACGAGGGCTGGCTGCCGGGCTCGACGCCCCACGGCTCGGTCTCGTACACCGGGGAGACCGCCTTGACGCGGACGCCCGGGGTGTCCTCCAGCGCGTCCACGGCGCCCTGGAGGGTCTCCAGGCGGTTGCCGAGGTTGGAGCCGAGGGAGAGCACGGCCCGCTGGGGGTTGTGCAGGGTGGAGTCGGCGTCGTCGACCTTCTGGACCACGGACGCGGGCACCGGCTGGACGGTCGGGTCGCTGTGACCCTTGGTGAAGGGGCGGGTCATGCTCGGCTCCGGAGGATGGTGACGGTCACGTCGTCGAAGGGGACGGTGATCGGGGCGTCCGGCTTGTGGACGCAGACCTCGATCTCCTGGACCCCCTCGTGCTTCAGGCAGGTCTGGGCGATCCGCTCGGCGAGGGTCTCGATCAGGTTGACCGGCTCGCCCTCGACCACGGCCACGGCCTCCTCGGCCACGATGCCGTAGTGCACGGTCCTGGTGAGATCGTCGCCGGCCGCGGCGGGACGGGTGTCCAGGCCCAGGACGAGGTCCACGATGAAGGTCTGGCCCTCCTCGCGTTCCTTGGGGAACACCCCGTGGTGCCCACGGGCCTTCAGGCCCCGCAGCGCGACACGATCCACGCGAATCACTCCTGCAATCGTCGGGAACGGCCGGTCGATGCCGCACTCGGACGGCACACCGGCCCTGGACGAATCTACCTGCGCGCACGGACACCGCCGGGCCACGGGGGTGTGGCCCGGCGCCGGTACCGGGAGGGTTCACCGGATGTTTGCCCAGCGGGAACCGGTAGTGCCGTCGACTGGTAGCCGCACTTACCCCGGCGAAGGTGATTCCAACCACGTCCCGGTGGTGCGGGGCCCGCCCGCGCGCCCCTCGCGGGCCCCCGGGTCAGGCGAGCGTGCCGTCGTCGGGGCCGACGCCCTGGTCTCCGTCCTCGTCGTCCTCCTCGTCGTCGGCCGTGGCGAGGACCGGGGAGGCGTGGTGGGACCACAGCTTCCAGCCTTCGGGGGTGCGCCGGAACACGTTCGTGGCGACGACGAGCTGCCCGACCAGCGGCCCCAGCTCCTCGCCCTCCTCGGGCGCGGGCCCGCCGCTGAGGATGTTCTCGGTGCAGCTCACCAGCGCCGTGTTCCCGGTGACGGAGACGTGCACGTCGGTCAGGAAGAACTGGATGTAGTCGGTGTTCGCCATGATCAGCGCGTACGACCGGAGGACCTCGCCGCGCCCGGTGAGCACCGGCCAGCCGGGGTGCACGCAGGAGACGACCCCGGTGTCGGCGGGGTCGTGGTACTCCTCGTCGACGCCCAGGTCGGCGGGGGCCAGCCAGAGCCCGGCCACCTCCTCGAAGTCGCCGCGCTCCATCGCCTCGTAGTAGGAGCGGTTGGCGGCCGAGACGTTCTCGACGTCGACGTCCGCGGCGCTCACCGGGCGCCCCCCGCGGTGGCCCCGGCCGCCGGGGTCCCGGCGCGGGCGCCTTCCACGGCGCGGGCCACGCGTACCGCGTCCGCGGTGGCGCGGACCTCGTGGACGCGGACGGCCCAGGCGCCGGCCGCGGCGGCGAGGGCGGAGACGGCGGCGGTGGCGGCGTCGCGTTCGCGGGCCGGCGGGGTGACGCCCCCGGGGCCCGCGAGGACGTGGCCGAGGAAACGTTTGCGGGAGGCGGCGACCAGGAGCGGGTGGCCGAGCGCGCGCAGCCGGTCCAGGTGGGCGAGGAGGGCGAGGTCGTGCCCGGCCTCCTTGGAGAAACCGAGACCGGGGTCGACGACGACACGGTCCGGGGCGACGCCCGCCTCCAGGACGGCCTCCACGCGCGCGTGCAGCTCGTCGCAGACCTCGGTGACGACGTCCTCGTAGACGCCCCGGACGTTGCCGCCCTCCAGGAGGCCGCGCCAGTGCATGACGACGAAGGGGGCGCCGGCCGCGGCGACCGCGGGCAGCATCGCGGGGTCGGCGAGGCCGCCGCTGACGTCGTTGACGAGGACGGCGCCCGCCGCGAGGGCCTGCTCGGCGACGCGGGCGCGCATGGTGTCCACCGAGACCGTCACGCCCTCGGCGGCGAGTCCGCGGACGACGGGGACCACGCGGCGCAGCTCCTCGGCCTCGTCGACGCGGGTGGCGCCGGGGCGGGTGGACTCGCCGCCGACGTCGACCAGGTCGGCGCCCTCGGCCGCGAGGTCGAGCCCGTGTTTGACGGCCGCCGTGGTGTCGAACCAGCGTCCGCCGTCGGAGAAGGAGTCGGGGGTGACGTTGACGACGCCCATGACCGCGCAGCGGTCCCACGTCGGAAGACCCGCCACTTCGCCGCGCCCGCTGAGGTTCTTCATACGTTCAGCGTAGGCCCCGGGGGGCACCCCGAATGTGCGCGGGTCCGGACGGAAGGGCGCCTTCCGGACCGCCTCGGCGGGGCGGTCCGGGGCCTGGAGGCGGGTCCGTGCCGGGCGCGCCGCGTTGGTCCGGCCGGGTCAGGCCGCCCGTACGCCGCGCTCGTGGGAGGTGTGCGCGCAGGGGCGGCCGGCCGCGCTCCGGCGGCGCCGCAGGAAGCGCGGCAGCGGCAGGGCCAGGTCGACGAAGCCCTCGGCCTGCATGGCGGCGAAGCCGATGCGGGGCAGGTCGGCGGAGGCGCGGTAGACGACGAAGCGGGGTTCCCAGCGGGGCTGGAACTTGGCGTTGAACTTGTACAGCGACTCGATCTGGAACCAGCGGGAGAGGAACACCAGCAGTCCCCGCCAGGCGCGCAGCACCGGCCCGGCGCCGATCTTCTCGCCGCGTGCGAGGGCGGCGCGGAACATGGCGAAGTTGAGCGAGATCCGGGTGACGCCGAGCTTGGGGGCGGCCTGGAGGGCGGCGACGATGAGGAGTTCGTTCATGCCGGGGTCGGCCAGGCGGTCGCGGCGCATGAGGTCCAGTGAGACGCCGTCGGTGCCCCAGGGCACGAAGTGCAGGACCGCCTTCAGGTCGCCGTGGGGGCCGGGGGTCTCGTCCTGTTTGTGGGCGGTGGCGATCAGGCAGTCGCCGTCGGCGGGGTCGCCGACGCGGCCGAGAGCCATGGAGAAGCCGCGTTCGTTGTCGGTGCCGCGCCAGTCCTCGGCGGCCCGCCGCACCCGCTCCAGTTCGGCGCCGGTGAGGTCACGGACGCGCCGTACGCGGGTCTCGTAGCCGGCCCGCTCGATGCGCTTGACCATCTGGCGCACATTGCGCATCGCGCGTCCGGCGAGCGAGAAATCCGCCACGTCGACCACCGCCTCGTCGCCCAGCTCCAGGGCGTCGAGGCCGGTCTCGCGGGTCCACACCTCGCCGCCCGTCTCCGAGCAGCCCATGACGGCGGGGGTCCAGGAGTGGGCCTTGGCCTCGTCCATGAAGCGCTCGATGGCACCGGGCCACGCCTCGACGTCACCGATGGGGTCGCCGCTGGCGAGCATGACGCCGGAGACGACGCGGTAGGTGACGGCGGCCTTGCCGCTGGGGGAGAAGACGACGGCCTTGTCCTGGCGCAGCGCGAAGTGGCCGAGGGAGTCGCGGCGCCCGTGCTTCTCCAGCAGGGCGCGCAGCCGGGTCTCGTCGTCCTCGGTGAGGCGGGCGGCGGGGTGTTCGGGCCGGAAGGCGAGGTAGCTGGTGGTGGCGGCGGTGAGCCAGCCGAGGGCGCCGAGGGAGAAGGCGACCGTCCAGGAGGTGCTGCCCCGGTAGTCGACGGGGCCTTCGAAGCCGATCAGGCCGTAGACGACGTGGGTCAGCCGGTCGGCCAGGCTGGGGTCGCCGACGGTGCGGCCGGGGTGGACGCTGACGATGACCAGCCCGAGGGCGAGGGAACCGGCGCTCATGAGGACGAGGTTGGCCAGGGCCCGCCAGCGGCTGCGCGGGTCGGGCAGCGCCGCGAACTCGGAGCGGTGGCGCAGCAGCGGCACCAGGAGTGCGACGGAGATGAGCACGCCGAGCAGCGAGTGCCGGTAGACGAACTCGGCGACGGCACCGGCCGGCAGCAGTACGACGGCCGCCCGCCAGGCCCGGCGTTTACGGCGTTTGAGCCCGTGCGCGAGCAGAAGCAGCAGCACCCCGGCGCTGAGCGAGAGCGCGGCCGCGAACGGCCCGAAGGAGCCGGGCAGTGCCTCGGCGATGGCGTGCATACGGCTGTGACGGAAGCGCGGGAACACTCCCGCCGCGATGTCGAGCAGGCCGACGAGGGCGCACGCCCGGCCGATCAGGGTGGGCACGGCCTCGGGCCGCGGGCCGCGCAGTATGCGCCGCGCCCGGCCGGAACCCCGCGGAACCCCGCTCGACAATTCCCCATCTATCCTGACAGACATCGCATCCCGTAGTTCTGCGAGAGACCTTGATACCCGGTGCCGATCGGGCATCCGGTGACATTGCGCCCTCTAGGACGGTGTCTTCGGGAGAGAAGTTCCTCCCCCTCCGGAAAGTCGGATCAAAGGTCAAGGAAAGTCCAGGGCAAATCCGTGCCACCGCACGGGTGTCCGGGGCGGAAAGCGCAGGCAGGGACACCCATGGGTCTCACGAGCAACTCAACTCTGGCGGTGGCGGTGGCGGTCGCCGTGGTGCTGTTCGGCCTGACGCTGTGGCTGTGGCCGCGTCTGGCCCGGCGCGGCTGGCGGGCGCTGGGCGGCAGGGTGAGCCTGCTGCTCGCCACCCAGACGGCCCTCATCTGCTCGCTGGCGGTGGCCGCCAACCAGACCTTCGGTTTCTACGCCAACTGGGACGACCTGCTGGGCCGCGAGACCGACCAGGGGGTCCTCGTCGACCACTCGGCCACCGTGGCCGCGAGCGGCCCGCTGCGGGTGGTGAGCGTCAAATCGCCGCCGGGCGGTGTCGGTTCGCGGGCCTCGACGGTCGGTCAGGTCCAGAAGGTCGACATCGTCGGCCGTGTCTCCCGCATCGCCACCCCGGCCTACGTCTATCTGCCGCCGGAGTACTTCCAGCCCGCGTTCCGCACCCGTACGTTCCCGGTCTCGGTGGTGCTGACCGGTTACCCGGGCACCGCGCAGGCGCTCGTCACGAAGCTGAAGTACCCCGCCACCGCGCGGAAGCTGGCCAAGGACGGGCGGATGCGGCCGATGATCCTGGTGATGATGCGGCCCACCGTGGCGCCCCCGCGCGACACCGAGTGCGTGGACGTGCCGAAGGGTCCGCAGACGGAGACCTTCTTCGCCCGGGACCTGCCCGAGGCGGTCCTCGCGCACTACCGGGCCGGTTCGCGCCCCGGCGGCTGGGGCATCATCGGGGACTCCACCGGCGGTTACTGCGCCTTGAAGATCGCCATGCGGCATCCCGGCGCGTACGCGGCGGGCGCGGGCCTGTCGGCGTACTACAAGGCGCCCGTCGACCCGACCACGGGCGACCTCTTCCACGGCGACCGGAACCTGCGTGATCACGCCGATCTCCACTGGCTCCTGGCGCACGAACCGGCGCCGGACACCGCGCTGCTCGTCACCAGCAGCAAGATCGGCGAGCACAACTACCAGGACACCCTCAAGTTCCTGGCGGAGGTGCGCGCCACCGGCCGGACCAGGATCTCCTCCGTCATCCTGGACAGCGGGGGCCACAACTTCAACACCTGGCGGCGCGAGATCCCGACCGCCCTCCAGTGGCTGAGCGGACACCTGGACGACCGCTGAGGGGGCCGGGCCGAACCCCGGTGAAGCCCTTGGCGTGGCCGGGTTTTTGCCCCGCGGGGGCCCATGAGACGCCTACGCGCGGTAAGTTTCTGGCCATGCCACGTGGACGCCACCGCCATTCCCCGCCTCTGCACCGGCTGTTGCCTCCGTCCGCGATCGCCGGTGTCGCCGTCGTCTGCGCGCTGGCCCCGTGGGTGTTCTCCGGCCTCGGCGTGCTGCGCGCGCTGGCCGCCGTCGCCGCGCTCACGGCGGTCGGCGGCGCGGTCGTGATGCGCCAGTGGGACGCCCAGGCGGGCAAGCAGGTCGCCGAGCTGTCCCGCGCGCGGGTCAGCGACGAGTGGCGGTACGACGAACGGATCGCCGAACTGGAGACCGATCTGGAGGAGTCGCGCGAGCTGCGCGCCAAGCTGGAGCGCCGCCTGCGGGCCAAGCGCACCGAACTGGCCGGGCTGCGCAACGAACACGCTTCCCTGCTGCGCCGGTACGCCACGGCCGAGACCGAGCGCGCCACGGCCCTGGAGGGGCGCCGCCTGCTGGAGATCGAGGCGGTCCCGGCGTCCGGCACGCTCGCCCTGCCGCCCGCGCCGAGCGCGGAGACGGTCGCCGAGGCTCCGGTGGCAGAGCCCGCGGCCGCGTTCTCGGCCAGGGGTGCGGAGCTGTACCTGAGGGCGGCGACGGCACTGGCGCGCCTGGAGCCTGCGGAGCCGGAGCCGGAGCCGGAGCCCGGCGAGAGCGTGACGGCCGGGGCGGCGGAGAGCGGGGCCGAGGCCGTTGCCAAAGGAGCCCCGGACAGCGCAGACAGCGCGGACAGCGCCAAAGGAGCCCCGGACAGCGCCGAAGGAGCCCCGCGCGGTGAGGGCACCCGCGACACCGGGCACACCGACCCCGCCGGGCGGGCCGTCCAGGCCGCCGAGGGCGTGGGACCCGTGGACGCCGAAGGCGAAGTGACCGAGGCGCACACGACCCCGGACGAGACGGACGGGCCGGTCGCCGAGGACGCGCAGCCGCACACCACCGGCACGGCCGTGGTGCCGGCCCAGGCCGCCGGACAGCGGCCCGCCGGGCACTTCACCGTGCCGACCGCCGTCGCCGTCGTACCGGCGGCGCCCGCGCTGCGTCCGCTCGTGCAGGGCGGGTTCGACTTCTTCGGCACGCAGAAGGACACCTCCCAGGCGATGGACGTGCGCAACGAGGACCTGGCCGACGTGGTCGGCCAGGAGGCCCTCGCGCTGCACAAGGCGGACGCAGAGTCCGGCTACAAGCCCGCCGGGGCGCACGGCGCGGGCCAGGTCATCGACCTCACCGCGCACGACGAGACCGAGCACATCGACGTGGAGGGGCTGCGCAGCGCGGTCTCCTGATCCGCGCCCCGCCCCGGCGAGCCCGGCCCTCCCGCGAAGGGAGCGCCGGGCTCGCCCGTTTCCGTCCCCCGCGCGCGCGTAGGGGAGACTGGGACGCATGACTGCCACGGAGACCACGGTCGGGATCGGCGGTGCCGCCGAGAGCACCGACATGGTGCTCAACATCGGCCCCCAGCACCCGTCCACGCACGGCGTGCTCCGGCTTCGGCTGGTGCTGGACGGCGAGCGCGTCCAGCGCGCCGAGCCGGTGATCGGCTACATGCACCGGGGAGCCGAGAAGCTCTTCGAGGCGCGTGACTACCGGCAGATCATCATGCTCGCCAACCGCCACGACTGGCTCTCGGCGTTCTCCAACGAGCTGGGCGTGGTCATCGCGGTCGAGCGGATGCTCGGCATGGAGGTCCCCGAGCGCGCGGTGTGGACCCGCACCCTGCTCGCCGAGCTGAACCGGGTGCTCAACCACCTGATGTTCCTTGGCTCCTACCCGCTGGAGCTGGGCGGGATCACGCCCGTCTTCTACGCGTTCCGGGAGCGCGAGGTGCTCCAGAACGTGATGGAGGAGGTCTCCGGCGGGCGCATGCACTACATGTTCAACCGGGTCGGCGGCCTCAAGGAGGACCTCACCGACGGCTGGACCGGACGCGCGCGGGAGGCGGTGGCCGCGGTCCGCTCGCGCATGGACGTCTTCGACGACCTGGTGCTGGGCAACGAGATCTTCCGGGGGCGCACCCGGGGCGTGGGGGCGCTGACCCCGGAGGCCGTGCACGCGTACGGCGTGAGCGGGCCGGTCGCGCGCGCCTCGGGCGTCGACTTCGACCTGCGCCGCGACGAGCCGTACCTCGCCTACGGGGACCTCCAGGACACCCTGAAGGTCGTCACCCGCACCGAGGGCGACTGCCTGGCCCGCTTCGAGGTGCTGCTGGAGCAGACCCACAACGCCCTCGACCTCGCGGACGCCTGTCTGGACCGGCTGGCCGAGCTGCCGCCCGGCCCGATCAACCAGCGCCTGCCCAAGGTGCTGAAGGCGCCCGAGGGGCACACCTACGCCTGGACCGAGAACCCGCTCGGCATCAACGGCTACTACCTGGTCAGCAAGGGCGAGAAGACCCCATACCGGCTGAAGCTGCGGTCGGCCTCGTACAACAACATCCAGGTGCTCGGCGAGCTGCTGCCGGGGACGCTGGTGGCGGACATGGTGGCGATCCTGGGGTCGCTGTTCTTCGTGGTGGGAGACATCGACAAGTAGGTCACAGCGGTGGCTCGGGGAGGCCGGCCGGCTGGAGGAGCCAGCCGAAGTCGCCGAGGCCGCCCGGTGCGGTGAGTTCGGCGGCGGCTCCGGCGCCCGCGAGGGCGCGGACGTAGGCGGCGGGGTCCGTGGTGGCGAGGCTGAGCGGGGGGCGTGCGCCGGTGACGTCCAGCGCGCGCAGGGCCTCGCGCTGGGTGAGCAGGCGCGGGGTGCCGCGGTCGTCGGCGGCCGCGGCGCAGGCGTCCAGGGCGACATGCGCGGTGATGTCGCACGTCCCGTCGGGCACCGGGGCGGTCTCCCGGCCCGCCCGGAACCCGGTGAGCGTCCCGTACGGCGGGCGGGTGTCCAGGGTGTGCGCGTAGTCCACGGCCACCGCGAGCCCCCGCTGAACCCGGCGTACGGCCGCCGCCCACGCCCGGTCCCTCGGCAGCCCGATCTCCGCCCGCAGCCCCTCCTCGGGCGCCAGGGGCCACCACCGGGCCAGCCAGTCCGCCTCCGCGCCCGTGACCGGCTCCCCGAGGCGCTCGGTGCCGTCCGGCGTGACCAGGACGTACCGGGGCACGCCCGCGCGGTCCACCTCGGCCACGTCCACGGGCACGTTGTCCAGCCACTCGTTGGCGAAGAGCAGCCCGGTGACGGTCTCCGGCGGCTCGGCGCGCCACTCGATCCGGCCGTCCAGTCCACCGGGACGGTCCGCGATCTCCACGGCGTACGCCCGCGTGCGGTCCGCCACCCCGGCGGGCAGCGCGGCCAGCACTCCCCGCGTCAACTCGCCGCGCCCGGCCCCGACATCGACGAAGTCCAGCACCGCGGGCCGTCCCAGCGCCGCGTCGACCCGGCACAGCAGCCCGGCCACGGCGGCGGCGAACAGCGGCGAGGCGTGCACGGAGGTGCGGAAGTGCCCGGCGGGCCCCTCCGGCCGCCGGTAGAACCCCCCGGGGCCGTACAGCGCCTGCTCGGCGGCGTCCCGCCAGCCCTGCTCCGATGTCTTTGGCACCGGGCCAGACTAGGCGCACCATCATCTTCGGCTAAGGCCTGTCTTCCGGATCAGGCCGGCTCCGGCCGACGGCGCCTTGTCGGCCGACCCGAGCGGGGTCTGGTGCGTGCGGCTGCAAGGCGGAGGAGGGAGTCGACGCGGAGCGTCGGCGAGTGACGACAACGCCGCAGATGTGCGTGCCAGGGCCCGCGCCCTCGGCAAGATCCGGAAGACAGGCCTTAGGCGTACAGAGGACCGGGGCATCCACCTTGCGGCGTACGTGTGCCGGGCATGGATCGCCCCTTCGGCTGACCCGGGCGCGCGTCGGGTTTCCCTACGCTGATGACGTGCAGCGTCTCTATGACTTCCTCCGCCGCCACCCGACGTGGGTCGACTGCTTCTGGGCCGTCGTCCTGCTCGGGCTCTCCGGTGTGAGCGTCGTGAACGTGGACGGCACCCCGGACGGGCACGGCTCCTTCGCCGCGGCCTGGGCCGTCTCCGTCGCCCTGTGCGTGATCCTGGCGCTGCGCCGCCGCCTGCCGGACCTCATGCTGCTGGCGGTGCTCGCCACCGGACTGGCGCAGCTCGTCCTGGACGTCGGGCCGCTCGTCGCCGACTTCGCGATGCTGGTGATCATCTACACGGTCGCCGCGACCGGCGCCCGCTGGGCCTCCCGGCTGTCGCTGCTCACCAGCCTGGTCGCTGCCACGCTCGCTCAGCTGCGCTGGCCGAACGAGCAGGTCAGCGGGCTCGGACAGGTCGCGCTCGCGGTGTTCCAGACCGTTCCGTTCGCGCTCGCCTGGGTGCTCGGCGACTCCATGCGCACCCGCCGCGCCTACTTCGCCCAGCTGGAGGAGCGCGCCGCCCGGCTGGAGAAGGAGCGGGAGGCGCAGGCCAAGGTCGCGGTCGCCGCCGAGCGGGCCCGGATCGCCCGTGAGCTGCACGACGTGGTCGCGCACAACGTCTCGGTGATGGTGGTGCAGGCCGACGGCGCCGCCTACGTCCTCGACGCCGCCCCCGACCAGGCACGCCAGGCCCTGGAGACGATCTCCTCCACCGGCCGCCAGGCCCTCGCGGAGATGCGCCGCCTGCTGGGCGTGCTGCGCACCGGCGAGCACCAGGAGGGCGGGGAGTACGTCCCGCAGCCCGACGTGCAGCAGATCGACGAGCTGATCGAGCAGTGCCGTGACGCCGGACTGCCCGTCGACTTCAAGATCGAGGGCACCCCGCGCCCGCTGCCCAGCGGGGTGGAGCTGACCGCGTACCGGATCGTGCAGGAGGCGCTCACCAACACGCGCAAGCACGGCGGGCCCGAGGCGGGTGCGAGCGTGCGGCTGGTGTACTTCGACGACGGACTCGGCCTGCTGGTCGAGGACGACGGCAAGGGCGCCCCGCACGAGCTGTACGAGGAGGGTGGCGCGGACGGCCAGGGACACGGCCTGATCGGCATGCGCGAGCGGGTCGGCATGGTCGGCGGCACCCTGGACGCCGGGCCGCGCCCGGGGGGCGGCTTCCGCATCAGCGCGCTGCTCCCGCTCAAACCGGCGCACTGACACCTGTCACGAACGCCCCGCACACCCGCAGAAGGACACGGAAGAGGACCCCGATGGCGATCCGCGTGATGCTCGTCGACGATCAGGTGCTGCTGCGCACCGGCTTCCGGATGGTGCTCGCCGCCCAGCCGGACATGGAGGTCGTCGCGGAGGCGGGCGACGGCGTCGAGGCGCTCCAGGTGCTGCGCACCACCCCCGTCGACGTGGTCCTGATGGACGTGCGCATGCCCAAGCTGGACGGGGTGGAGACGACCCGGCGCGTCTGCGCGGAGCCCGAGCCGCCGAAGGTGCTCATCCTGACCACGTTCGACCTCGACGAGTACGCGTTCTCCGGGCTGAATGCGGGCGCCTCCGGCTTCATGCTGAAGGACGTTCCGCCGGGCGAGCTGCTCAGCGCGATCCGCGCGGTGCACAGCGGCGACGCGGTCGTGGCCCCCTCCACCACGCGCCGGCTGCTGGACCGGTTCGCCCCGATGCTGCCCTCGGCCGCGCAGGAGCCCCGCCACGCGGAGCTGTCCCGGCTCACCGAGCGCGAGCGCGAGGTCATGATCCTGGTCGCCCAGGGGCTCTCCAACGGCGAGATCGCCGCCCGCCTGGTCCTCTCCGAGGCCACGGTGAAGACCCATGTGGGCCGCATCCTCACCAAGCTGGGCCTGCGCGACCGCGTCCAGGTGGTCGTGCTCGCCTACGAGACCGGCCTGGTCCGCGCGGGCGGCCGCCCCTGAGCCCTCGCCCGGCTCAGCGCAGCACGCCCTCGATGAAGTCGCTGCCCAGGCGGGACACGGCGGCCAGGTCCAACTGGTGCTGGACGTACCGGCCGCGCCGGCAACTGGTGATCAGGCCCGCCTTCTTCAGCACCGCCAGGTGCCGGGATATCTCCGGCGCCGACATGCCGTGCGCGTCGGCCAGTTCGCTCGTGCTGTGCGGGGCGCGCGCCAGATGGCGGCACAGGCGCAGCCGCGTCGGGTGGGCGAGGGCCTCCATGCGCAGCGTGAGCTGTTCGACGGTGGGCGCCTTGGGCCGGGTGGCCTTGGCGGGGTAGGTGATCACGGGCTGCCAGCCGTACCGGTGCAGCACCATCACATGCGGCCAGCCGAGGCTGGTCGGCACCAGCACCAGGCCGCCGTCGCCGGTGGTGCCCCGGCCCACCAGGAGCTTGTCGACCGTGATGAGCGCGGCCTCCTCGTCCAGCGACACCGCGCCGGACAGCGAGGAAAGGGCCTCGGCGGGCCCCTTGCGGCGCAGAAGCTCGGTCTTGTGCCGTGCGTCGGCGGCCAGTTGGGGCTGGAGCCGGGCCCAGGTGTCGGCGAAGAACGCCTCGTCGCAGTCGAGCACCAGCTGCCGGAACCAGGCGCGGACCGCCGGCGGGTCCTGGAGCAGCCGGTAGGCGAACCGCTCCTGCACCGGCCCCCGCGCGGCGGCCAGGTCCAGGGCGCGGCGGCGCAGCTCCGCGTCACCCAGCGGGCCGAGGGTCCGCTGCGAGTACTGGGAGTGGCAGGTGAACTCCAGAGCCGCGTCCACGAACTGCTCGTCCGTCAGCTTGTCGAGGATGTCGAGTTCCTCGGCGAGCGTCCCGCCCGGCAGGCCGCGCCGGCCGGGGAGCCCGGCGAACGGGGCGAACACGTCCGAGAACGTCGTACGCCACAGGAAGTCCGCCTCGCACAGCCGGTCGGCCAGGCAGGGGTCCAGGCGGCTGGAGACCGCGGTCACCCAGCCCTGCAGGTCCGGGTGGTGACCCGGCTCGCTGAGCGCGTGCAGGGCCATCCCCAGTTCCGCCAGCGGTGAGGGCACCACGGAGACGCGCTCCGCCGGGAGCCCCTTGATGTCGATGGTCACGGCCATGCCCTCATGGTGCCTCCCACCACCGACAGCGCCCCCTGGATTGACGGCAGCCGTCAATCGGCGGGCAGCCGCCGGGCGAAGTCCTCGGCCGCGTCCCGCACGTCCTGTGCCGTCCAGGCGAGGCCCGAGGCGCGTACACCGGTCTCGGTGACGGCGAGGCCGGGGCCCCGGGAGTTCCAGGGGTCGGCGAACAGCAGGGTGCCGGTCTCCTCGGCCTGCCGTACCGCCGCCTCCGCCAGCACCTCGGCCTCGAACGGCAGCCAGACCTGGAAGTCGTGCGTGTGCGGCACCTCGGGGTGCACCCGCGCCCACGGCAGCCCCGCCGCGGCGAACCCCTCGCGCAGCGCGGCGGCGACCACGCGCGCGTGCCGCACGTACTCGGGAAGCCTCGGCAGCTCCTGCTCCAGCCCGATCAGCGCCGCCAGCGCGGTCGGGAACTGCTGGAAGACCATGCCCCCGTACCGGTGCCGCCAGGCCCGCGCCTCCTCGGCGAGGTCCGCCGGGCAGGCGAGCGCGGCGCCGCCGAGGCCGCCGAGCGACTTGTAGAACGACACGTACACGCTGTCGGCCAGGGCCGCGATCTCGTCCAGCGGGCGGCCGAGGTGCTCGGTGGCCTCCCACAGGCGGGCGCCGTCGAAGTGCACCACCGCCTCCCGGTCCCGCGCGGCCTCGACGACCTCGGTCAGCTCCTCCCAGGTGGGCAGCAGGAACCCGGCGTCGCGCAGCGGGAGTTCCACCATGAGGGCGCCGAAGGGCTCGTCCAGCTCGCGCACCTCGGCGGCCGTCACCGGGTGCGGCTCATGGCTCACCGTGACCGGGCGCAGGCCGCTGACCTGGCTGAACGCGTGCCGTTCGTGCACCTCGGGATGGGACAGGGCGTGCAGCGCGACCGCGGGGTTCTGGGTGCGGGCCGCCCAGCAGCGCATGGCCACCTGCTGGGCCATCGTGCCGGTGGGGAAGAACACCGCGGCCTCGGTGCCGAGCAGGGCGGCGACCCGGCTCTCCAGCGCGGCCACCACCCCGTCGCCGTAGAAGTCGGTGGGCTCGTCCAGGTCGTACACCTCGGGCGCGGCCTCGGTCAGCCGCGTCAGGCGCTCGCGGAGCGTGCCGCGCCAGCCCCCGCGCGACAGCACGCGCGGCGCGCTGCGTATGGCGGCCCGGCGCCGCAGGCGTATGGAGGGCCGCTGTTCCTGTTCGTCACCGCTCGTGTCACTCATGCGGGGGATCATGCCGCGCCGGGCCGCGCGGGGGCACCCGGTTTCCGCGCGGCCCGGTGCCGCGGCCCACAGCCTGTGGACGGCCGGGGGCCCGGTCACCGGATAGCGTTAACATGACGAGAAATCGTCCGGTACCCAGATGCGGACTGGAACGGGAAGGCCACGGTCGCGTGAGTACAGTCCATCCCTCTGACAGCACAGACAGCACAGACGTCCAGGACCGCCCCGCGCGGCTCACCGTCGGCGTCGTCGGCGCCGGACGCGTGGGCCCCGCGCTGGCCGCGTCCCTCCAGTTGGCCGGGCACCGCCCGGTGGCCGTCTCCGGTGTCTCCGACGCCTCGCGCAGGCGCGCCGAGAAGATGCTGCCCGGCGTGCCGCTGGTGCCCCCCGCCGAGGTGCTCCGGCGCGCCGACCTGGTGCTGCTCACCGTCCCCGACGACGCCCTGCCCGGCCTGGTCACCGGCCTCGCCGAGACCGGCGCCGTCCGCCCCGGCCAGCTCCTCGTGCACACCTCGGGCCGGTACGGCGTCTCGGTGCTCGACCCGGCCCTGCGCGCGGGCGCGCTGCCGCTCGCGCTGCACCCGGCGATGACCTTCACCGGCAGCCCCGTGGACGTCCAGCGGCTCGCGGGCTGCTCCTTCGGCGTCACCGCGCCCGGGGAGCTGCGGCTCGCCGCCGAGGCCCTGGTCATCGAGATGGGCGGCGAGCCGGAGTGGATCAGCGAGGAGAGCCGCCCGCTCTACCACGCGGCCCTCGCCCTCGGCTCGAACCACCTGATCACCCTGGTCGCCCAGTCCATGGAGCTGCTGCGCACGGCCGGGGTCGGCGCCCCCGACCGGATGCTCGGCCCGCTGCTCGGCGCCGCCCTGGACAACGCCCTGCGCTCCGGTGACGCCGCCCTCACCGGCCCCGTCTCGCGCGGGGACGCGGGCACCGTCGCCGCGCACATCGCCGAGCTGCGCGAGCACTCCCCGCAGACCGTCGCCGGCTATGTGGCCATGGCCCGCGCGACCGCCGACCGCGCCCTCGCGCACGGCCTGCTCAAGGCCGAGCTGGCCGAGGACCTGCTCGGCGTGCTCGCCGACCAGGGCGGCGCCGACGGCACCGGCCCCGCCCCCGGCGGGGACGACGAAGAGAACGGCCCCGAGGGGAACGAGCGATGACCACCGCCCTGCTGAGCACCGCCGACGAGCTGTACGCGCGCGTGCGGCGCGGCCGCCGTGCCGTCGTGATGACCATGGGCGCCCTGCACGAGGGCCACGCCACGCTGATCCGCGCCGCCCGCGAGATCGCCGGGGCGGACGGCGAGGTCGTCGTCACGGTCTTCGTCAACCCGCTCCAGTTCGGCGCGGGCGAGGACCTCGACCGCTACCCGCGCACCCTGGACTCCGACATCGCCCTCGCCGGGCGCGCGGGCGCCGACGCGGTGTTCGCCCCGGCCGTGGACGAGGTCTACCCCGGTGGCGAGCCCCAGGTGCGGATCACCGCCGGCCCCATGGGCGGCCGCCTGGAGGGCGCCACCCGCCCCGGCCACTTCGACGGCATGCTCACCGTCGTCGCCAAGCTGCTGCACCTCACCCGGCCCGACGTGGCCCTGTTCGGGCAGAAGGACGCCCAGCAGCTGGCACTGATCCGCCGCATGGTCCGGGACCTCAACTTCGGTGTGGACATCGTCGGCGTGCCCACCGTCCGCGAGGAGGACGGGCTCGCCCTGTCCAGCCGCAACCGCTACCTCGGCCCCGGCGAGCGCTCCACCGCCCTCGCCCTGTCCCGCGCGCTGTTCGCGGGCCGCGACCGGCACGCGGCCCAGGAGGCGCTGCGCGCGCGGGCCATGGAGGTGCCCTCCACGCACGCGCGCGCGGAGGCGCTGAGCGCCATAGGCGAGTCGCGTGCGGCGGCCGACGCGCACGCCGTGGCCACCGCGGCCCCCGGCGGCCCGGCGGCCGTCCGCGCGGCCGCCCGCCAGGCCCTGGACGAGGCCGCCCGCTTCGACCCGCCGCTCGCCCTGGACTACCTGGCCCTGGTCGACCCCGCCGACTTCACCGAGATCGCCGACGACTTCACCGGCGAGGCCGTGCTGGCCGTCGCCGCCCGGGTCGGCTCGACCCGCCTGATCGACAACATCCCCCTCGCCTTCGGCAGCCCTGGAGCCGCCTTGTGACCAGCACCGGAATACGACTGCACGCGCCCGCCCCCGGCTGGGCCGTCCAGGCCGACGTCGTGATCGTCGGCTCCGGCGTGGCCGGCCTGACCGCCGCGCTGCGCTGCGAGGCGGCCGGCCTTACGACGGTCGTCGTCACCAAGGCCCGCCTGGACGACGGCTCCACCCGCTGGGCCCAGGGCGGCATCGCGGCCGCGCTGGGCGACGGCGACACCCCCGGCCAGCACCTGGACGACACCCTGGTCGCCGGCGTCGGCCTGTGCGACGAGGAAGCCGTGCGCCTCCTGGTCACCGAGGGTCCCGGCGCCGTGCGGCGGCTGATCGACACCGGCGCCCGGTTCGACACCGACGCGGCGGGCACCATGGAGCTCACCCGCGAGGGCGGCCACCACCGCCGCCGCATCGTCCACGCGGGCGGCGACGCGACCGGCGCGGAGGTCTCCCGCGCGCTGGTCGACGCCGTCCGCGCGCGGGGGCTGCGCACCGTCGAGAACGCGCTCGTGCTGGACCTGATCACCGACGCCGAGGGCCGTACCGCCGGCGTCACCCTGCACGTCATGGGCGCGGGGCAGCACGACGGCGTGGGCGCCGTGCACGCGCCCGCCGTGGTGCTCGCCACCGGCGGCATGGGCCAGGTGTTCTCCGCGACCACCAACCCCTCGGTGTCCACCGGCGACGGCGTGGCGCTGGCGCTGCGCGCGGGAGCCGAGGTCAGCGACCTGGAGTTCGTGCAGTTCCACCCGACGGTGCTGTTCCTCGGCCCGGACGCCGAGGGCCAGCAGCCGCTGGTCTCCGAGGCGGTGCGCGGCGAGGGGGCCCACCTGGTCGACGCCGACGGCACCCGTTTCATGATCGGGCAGCACGAGCTGGCCGAGCTGGCCCCGCGCGACATCGTCGCCAAGGGCATCACGCGGCGGATGCAGGAGACGGGCGCCGAGCACATGTATCTCGACGCCAGGCATTTCGGCGCCGAGATGTGGGAGAACCGCTTCCCGACCATCCTGGCCGCCTGCCGCGCCCACGGCATCGACCCGGTCACCGAGCCGATCCCGGTCGCCCCGGCCGCCCACTACGCCTCCGGCGGCGTCCGCACCGACGGCCGCGGCCGGACGACCGTCGCGGGCCTGTACGCGTGCGGCGAGGTCGCCTGCACCGGCGTGCACGGCGCGAACCGGCTCGCCTCCAACTCGCTGCTCGAAGGGCTCGTCTACGCCGAGCGGATCGCCGCCGACATCGTGGCCGAGCACGCCGCGAACGGCTCGCACGCGCGCGTGCCCGTCCCCGTCCCGCGCCCCGGCACGCCCCTGCACCCCCTGCTGGCGCCCGAGGACCGGTTCGCCGTGCAGCGGATCATGACCGAGGGCGCGGGCGTGCTCCGCTCGGCCGGCTCACTCGAACGCGCGGCGCGGCGGCTGGAGGAGCTGCACGCGCGTGCCAGCGACACCCTGGACGGCGAGGGCAAGACCGCCGAGCCCGGCGTCGACACCTGGGAGGCCACCAACCTCCTGGACGTGGCCCGCGTCCTGGTCGCCGCGGCGGCCCTGCGCGAGGAGACACGGGGCTGCCACTGGCGCGAGGACCACTCCGACCGCGACGATCTCCACTGGCGCCGCCATCTGGTGGTGACCCTGCGCGCGGACCGTTCGCTGGCCGTACGCACCACCGACAGCGCAGACTTCCCCCCTGCCCGGTGACATCTCTGTCCACCGGGTGAACCCGCGTCCCCAGGAGCAGTGACGAACGTGAGCACCGACGACCTTCCCCTCGCCCCGACCGGCGGCTGCGGCGACGGCTGCGCCTGCGGCGCGGAGGAGGAGGGCGAAGAGCAAATGGAGTGCGGTCTCGACCCCGCGCTCGCCGCCCTGCTGGCCGACGCCGGGCTCGACCCCGTCGAGATCGAGGACATCGCCAACATCACCGTCCAGGAGGACCTGGCCGGCGGCGTGGACGTGACCACCGTGGCGACCATTCCCGAGGACGCGGTGGCCACCGCCGACTTCGTCGCCCGCGAGGCCGGTGTGGTGGCGGGCCTGCGGATCGCCGAGGCCGTGCTCTCCGTGGTCTGCGAGCACGAGTTCGAGGTCGAGCGGCACGTCGAGGACGGCGACACCGTCGAGGCCGGGCAGCGCCTGCTGTCGGTCACCACCCGCACCCGTGACCTGCTCACCGCCGAGCGCAGCGCCCTGAACATCCTGGGCCGCATGTCCGGCATCGCGACCGCCACGCGCGCGTGGGCCGACGTGCTGGAGGGCAGCCGCACGCGCGTGCGCGACACCCGCAAGACCACCCCGGGCCTGCGCTCGCTGGAGAAGTACGCGGTGCGCTGCGGCGGCGGCGTCAACCACCGCATGTCGCTGTCCGACGCCGCCCTGGTCAAGGACAACCACGTGCTCGCCGCGGGCGGCGTGGCCCAGGCGTTCAAGGCCGTACGGGAGACCTTCCCGGAGCTGCCCGTCGAGGTCGAGGTCGACACCCTGCACCAGCTCCGCGAGGCCGTGGACGCGGGCGCCGACCTGATCCTGCTGGACAACTTCACCCCCGGCGAGTGCGCCGAGGCCGTCGCCATCGTGGGCGGCCGCGCCGAGCTGGAGGCGTCCGGGCGGCTCACCCTGGACAACGCCCGCGCCTACGCCGAGACCGGCGTGGACTTCCTGGCCGTCGGCGCCCTCACCCACTCCTCGCCGGTGCTCGACATCGGCCTGGACCTGCGCCCGGCGGAGTGAGGCGGATGCTGCTCACGATCGACGTCGGCAACACCCACACCGTCCTCGGCCTGTTCGACGGCGAGGACATCGTGGAGCACTGGCGCGTGTCCACCGACCCGCGCCGCACGGCCGACGAGCTGGCGGTGCTGCTCCAGGGCCTGATGGGCACGCACCCGCTGCTGGGCGAGGAACTGGGCGACGGCATCCACGGCATCGCGATCTGCGCCACGGTGCCCTCGGTGCTGCACGAGCTGCGCGAGGTCACCCGCCGCTACTACGGCGACGTGCCCGCGGTGCTGGTCGAGCCCGGCGTCAAGACCGGGGTGCCGGTGCAGTTCGACAACCCCAAGGAGGTCGGCGCCGACCGCATCATCAACACGGTCGCCGCCAACGAGCTGTACGGCGGCCCGGCGATCGTGGTCGACTTCGGCACCGCGACGACCTTCGACGCGATCTCCGCGCGCGGGGAGTACGTGGGCGGGGTCATCGCCCCGGGCATCGAGATCTCGGTGGAGGCGCTCGGCGTCAAGGCCGCGCAGCTCCGCAAGATCGAGGTGGCCCGCCCGCGCAACGTGATCGGCAAGAGCACCGTCGAGGCCATGCAGTCCGGCATCGTCTACGGCTTCGCCGGCCAGGTCGACGGGGTGGTCGGCCGGATGGCGCGCGAGCTGGCCGACGACCCCGACGACGTCACCGTGATCGCCACCGGCGGCCTGGCGCCGATGGTGCTCGGGGAGTCCTCGGTGATCGACGAGCACCAGCCCTGGCTGACCCTGATCGGCCTGCGCCTGGTCTACGAGCGCAACGTGCCGCGCAGGTAGCGGGGCGCGAGGGCGCAAGAGCGCGAGGCCGCGAGGTCGCGGCGGCGGACCCAGGGCCGGGCGGGGGAACCCTGGGTCCGACACGCGTTACACAACGCCCCATTCCGTAACTTTTGTCCGATTAGCGGTAGCGTCGCCGCATGCCCACGCCATACGGAACCCGCGGCGGCATGGCGTTCGGAGCGGAGGAGCTGCGTGTGCTCCGTCGCGCCCTCGCCCTCGCCCTCCACCCCGGCACGGCCTCCGCCGAGGACGTGCAGGACTGCTTCCGCCTCGCCGAGTCGGTCGACGAGGCACTGGACGAAGCGGCTCGCCTGCGCGCCTTCCTGCTGGCCGACCTGGAGCGCTACCGCGCCGCCCTGCCCGGCACCGCGGCCGGCTATCTCGCGCTCCTCAAGGAGGCGCTCGGCGCCGGGCACCGGCCCGTCCCGGACGACCTCGCCGCACTGCGCGCGCTGCGCGGCAACCCGGTGGCCGCCGCGCTGCTGGCCCACTGCCAGGGCCTGGTCGAGCGGAGCGTACGGGCCCGCTTCGCCTCCGGTGCGCCCACCGTCCCCGCGCCCGCCGCGCCACCCTCCCGTGCCCGCCTGCTGGCCCTTCCGGGCGGTGCGGGACGGTCCGGACCCACCGGGGCCGACGAGTCCGGCGAAGCCGCTCAGAAGCCCGCCGAGGAGCCTTCACGGCCCCCGTCCCCGCGCCCCGGCGAGCGTCCCGCCACGCCCGCGGCGCCCAAGCGCCCCGTCCCCACCCCAGGCGAGGTCTTCCCGCGCCGCAAACCGCAGTCGCCGCCGTCCGCGCGGCACGCCGCCCGCCGGCTCGCCGCGGGCTGACCTGGCCGTACGCCGCGGGGAGGACATTGCGTCCACCCCGCCCCGGCCCGGCCGCCCCGCGTGGCTACTCTGGGGGCATGGACTACGTCTCCGCCCTCGTGCCCCCGTTCGTCATGGCCGCCTTCTTCATCGGTGTGGTCAGGGTGATCGTGAAGACCCAGGGCGGGGCGGCCAAGGGCAAGGAGGACGCGGCCGTCGACGCCGCCCTCGCGCGCGCCGAAGGCGTCCGCCAGGCCGCCCCCGGCGACGCCTGAGCGAATCCCCTCGACGACCCTCACGGGCGCACGGCTTCCACGCCGTGCGCCCTTTTTGCTCACTTTGGCGGCGAACGCGCACGTCGGCGTCGTTTTGCCGGGATCTCCTCCTATTATTTGAGTTGTGCCTCGCCCCTTGGGAGATCTCGAAGACGCCGTCATGTCACGGGTGTGGAAGTGGAACCGCCCGGTGACCGTCCGGGAAGTCCTGGAAGACCTCCAGCAGGAACGCTCCATCGCCTACACCACCGTCATGACGGTTTTGGACAATCTCCATCAGAAGGGCTGGGTCCGCCGTGAGGCGGAAGGCCGCGCCTATCGATATGAGGCCGTCTCCACCAGAGCCGCCTACGCGGCCGCGCTCATGAACGACGCCTGGTCGCAGAGCGACAACCCGGCCGCCGCTCTCGTCGCCTTCTTCGGGATGATGAGCGAGGAACAGCGCCAGGCGCTCAGCGACGCCGTCCGTATCGTCGAAGGGCCGCAAACGCGGGAAGCGCCGCAAGAGGCGCGCATCCCGCGAGAGGAGAACCCCGGCTCGGCGGAGGGGCCCGCCGGGCGATAGCGTCCGCTCATGTCAGCGAAGAGCCCCGAAGTCTCCGCGAAAGCCGTCACCGTCCGGCGGGCCCGGACCAGCGATGTTCCCGCTGTACGCGGACTCCTCGACGCCTACACCCGCGACCGCATCCTGCTCGACAAAGCCACGGTCACGCTTTACGAGGACATCCAGGAGTTCTGGGTCGCGGAACGCGAGGACAACGCCGAGGTCGTCGGCTGCGGAGCCCTGCACGTCATGTGGGAAGACCTCGCGGAAGTCCGCACTCTCGCGGTGAACCCCGCCCTCAAGGGTTCGGGAACGGGACACAGGCTGCTGGAGAAGTTGCTGGAGACCGCGCGCCTGCTCGGCGTTCGCCGCGTTTTCTGTCTGACCTTCGAAGTCGACTTCTTCACCAAGCACGGCTTCGTGGAGATCGGTGAGACACCGGTCGACACCGATGTGTACGCGGAGCTCTTGCGCTCCTATGACGAGGGCGTCGCGGAGTTCCTCGGTCTCGAACGAGTGAAACCCAACACCTTGGGCAACAGCCGGATGCTTCTGCATCTGTGATCGCCAATGCCCCGGTTCCCTATGTCCGAAACGCGCATGTTTCCGGACGGGAGAGGGGCCGGAGTCCCTCCCTGAAGGTTTGTGTTTTTCCGGCAAAAGCGGTTTGCTTTCCGGCGTACTGCTGCACTGCATATAACAGGGGCGGCTAAACGGCGTACGCCGCAGACCTCCCCGCCCTCACGTTTTCGATGAAAGGAAATCCGGTGGCACAGAAGGTTCAGGTCCTTCTTGTCGACGACCTCGACGGCGGCGAGGCTGACGAGACCGTGACGTTCGCGCTGGACGGCAAGACGTACGAGATCGATCTCACGACCGCCAATGCGGACAAGCTGCGTGGTCTTCTCGACGCATATGTGAAGGGCGGCCGTCGTACCGGAGGGCGTTCCTCGGGCGGACGCGGCAAGACCCGCGCCGCTTCCGGTGGCAACCAGGACACCGCGGCCATCCGCGCCTGGGCCAAGGAGAACGGCTATGACGTGAACGACCGCGGTCGCGTTCCCGCGTCCATCCGCGAGGCCTACGAGAAGGCCAACGGCTGATCACGCCCCCGCACGGACGGCTCGGCGCCCCGCCGCAGCCGGACCCGATGGCACTGCGCTGCCACCGTGTCCACCAGCCGTACGAGATCGGGGGCGCCCGCGACGCCCTCGAAGGACGGCAGCGCGGGCAGCGCCGCCTCCACATCGCGCCCCGGCTCGGGGGGCCGCAGCCACACGGCGGCCCCCTGTCCGGTCCCGGCGCCCGGCCCCGCGCCGGGACGCGCCGCCGAGCCCACGGCCCGTACGGGCGGCTCCGGCGCCTCCAGCAGATCCCCCGCGCCCAGCGCCCGCAGATCCAGCGCCAGCGCACCCCACTCCAGCCAGTCGAGCAGCCCCGGCAGCTCCTCCGCGGCGCCCGCGGCCACCAGCAGCCGCATGCGGCCGCCCGCCAGGGCCACCGGGGAGGCGGGCCCCAGGTGCCGCAGCGCCACCGCGCCGGCCTCGGCCGGCACGTCCAGTACGTCGAAGCGCACCCCCGTGACCAGCCGCAGCGGCGCTCCGGGCGCCGTCGCCCAGCCCAGCACACGTTCGTACCAGTGCCGGGCCGCGTCCTCGGGGGCCGGGCCGAGCGGACGCCTCGGCCGCGGCAAGGGGAGCGCGGACGACGCCGGGGGAATTGAGCCAGCCATGCCAGGTGCAACCGCCGAAGCCGTCCGGGAGTTACGCTGAGCGTCCGGAGGGTCACGTTCCGTGTACCGAGGGGGAGTGCATGGGCGCGCGAGGAGTCGTGAGGTTGTTCGCCCATAGCGGAGGGAACCGGTGCGCGCGGCATGGACCGCCGGTCTCCGCGGGTAAGACATGCCTAGTGGGAGGGGGCGACACGCAGAAAAGGCCGTCTCACGTTCGCCATCGGCGGAACGGCGAGTGGGGTAACTGCCTGGCCTGCGGGAACATCGTCTCGCACCATCGAGTTGGAGCAGATGTCGGCGTTCGGGGTCAGGAGGCCATCGACGGTGTCGGCAGTTGGAATGAGCGGTCCCCGCTTGCGGGACTAAGCTGCGGAAGGACAGGGAGGGGAAGTTCCCCCCACTGCCTGACCGCTCTGAGGAGCGATTAACGATGTTCGAGAGGTTCACCGACCGCGCGCGGCGGGTTGTCGTCCTGGCTCAGGAAGAAGCCCGGATGCTCAACCACAACTACATCGGCACCGAGCACATCCTCCTGGGTCTCATCCACGAGGGTGAAGGTGTCGCCGCTAAGGCCCTGGAGAGCCTCGGCATTTCGCTTGAGGCGGTCCGTCAGCAGGTGGAGGAGATCATCGGTCAGGGCCAGCAGGCCCCGTCCGGTCACATCCCCTTCACCCCCCGTGCCAAGAAGGTCCTGGAGCTCTCGCTCCGCGAGGCCCTTCAGCTCGGCCACAACTACATCGGTACCGAGCACATCCTGCTCGGCCTGATCCGTGAGGGCGAGGGCGTCGCCGCCCAGGTCCTGGTCAAGCTCGGAGCGGATCTCAACCGGGTGCGCCAGCAGGTCATCCAGTTGCTGTCCGGTTACCAGGGCAAGGAGACGGCCGCCGCCGGCGGCCCGGCCGAGGGCACCCCCTCGACCTCTCTCGTCCTGGACCAGTTCGGCCGGAACCTCACCCAGGCCGCTCGTGAGACCAAGCTCGACCCGGTCATCGGGCGCGAGAAGGAGATCGAGCGGGTCATGCAGGTGCTGTCCCGCCGCACCAAGAACAACCCGGTGCTGATCGGTGAGCCCGGCGTCGGCAAGACCGCCGTCGTCGAGGGCCTCGCCCAGGCCATCGTCAAGGGCGAGGTGCCCGAGACCCTCAAGGACAAGCACCTCTACACCCTCGACCTCGGTGCCCTGGTCGCCGGCTCCCGCTACCGCGGTGACTTCGAGGAGCGCCTGAAGAAGGTGCTCAAGGAGATCCGCACCCGCGGCGACATCATCCTGTTCATCGACGAGCTGCACACGCTCGTCGGCGCGGGTGCCGCCGAGGGCGCGATCGACGCCGCCTCCATCCTCAAGCCGATGCTGGCCCGCGGTGAGCTCCAGACCATCGGTGCCACCACGCTGGACGAGTACCGCAAGCACCTGGAGAAGGACGCGGCCCTCGAGCGCCGCTTCCAGCCCATCCAGGTCGCCGAGCCGTCCCTGCCGCACACCATCGAGATCCTCAAGGGTCTGCGCGACCGGTACGAGGCGCACCACCGCGTCTCCATCACCGACGAGGCGCTGGTGCAGGCCGCCACCCTGGCCGACCGGTACATCTCGGACCGCTTCCTCCCCGACAAGGCGATCGACCTGATCGACGAGGCCGGCTCCCGGATGCGCATCCGCCGGATGACCGCGCCGCCGGACCTCCGCGAGTTCGACGAGAAGATCGCCGGTGTCCGCCGGGACAAGGAGTCCGCGATCGACTCGCAGGACTTCGAGAAGGCCGCCTCCCTGCGCGACAAGGAGAAGCAGCTCCTGGCCGCCAAGGCCAAGCGGGAGAAGGAGTGGAAGGCCGGCGACATGGACGTCGTCGCCGAGGTCGACGGCGAGCTGATCGCCGAGGTCCTCGCCACGGCCACGGGCATCCCGGTCTTCAAGCTGACCGAGGAGGAGTCCAGCCGCCTGCTCCGCATGGAGGAGGAGCTGCACAAGCGGGTCATCGGCCAGGTCGACGCCGTCAAGGCGCTGTCCAAGGCGATCCGCCGTACCCGTGCCGGCCTGAAGGACCCGAAGCGTCCCGGTGGCTCGTTCATCTTCGCCGGTCCGTCCGGTGTCGGTAAGACCGAGCTGTCCAAGGCGCTCGCCGAGTTCCTCTTCGGTGACGAGGACGCGCTGATCTCCCTCGACATGTCGGAGTTCAGCGAGAAGCACACGGTCTCCCGCCTCTTCGGTTCGCCCCCCGGTTACGTGGGCTACGAAGAGGGCGGCCAGCTCACCGAGAAGGTGCGCCGCAAGCCGTTCTCGGTCGTCCTCTTCGACGAAGTCGAGAAGGCCCACCCGGACATCTTCAACTCGCTGCTGCAGATCCTGGAGGACGGTCGCCTGACCGACTCCCAGGGCCGGGTCGTGGACTTCAAGAACACGGTCATCATCATGACGACCAACCTCGGCACGCGGGACATCTCCAAGGGCTTCAACCTGGGCTTCGCCGCCTCCGGCGACACGAAGACCAACTACGAGCGCATGAAGAACAAGGTGTCGGACGAGCTCAAGCAGCACTTCCGCCCCGAGTTCCTCAACCGCGTCGACGACGTGGTCGTCTTCCCGCAGCTCACGCAGGCCGACATCCTCCGGATCGTCGACCTGATGATCAGCAAGGTGGACGAGCGCCTGAAGGACCGGGACATGGGCATCGAGCTCTCCCAGTCCGCCAAGGAGCTGCTCTCCAAGAAGGGCTACGACCCGGTGCTGGGCGCGCGTCCGCTGCGTCGCACGATCCAGCGCGAGGTCGAGGACACCCTCTCGGAGAAGATCCTCTTCGGCGAGCTGCGCCCCGGCCACATCGTGGTCGTGGACACGGAGGGCGAGGGCGAGGAGCAGACCTTCACCTTCCGCGGCGAGGAGAAGGCGGCCCTCCCGGACGCCCCGCCGATCGAGCAGGCGGCGGGCGGCGGCCCGAACCTGAGCAAGGACGCGTAACCCTCCGGGGGTTCGCGTAGGCCCGAAGGGGGCCGGTGCTTATCGGCACCGGCCCCCTTCGGCATGTGTCAGGGGGCGAAAGGACGCGATCTCGGTGCCGTCACCACGACCCCGGGAAAGTCCTCGGCGTACGCGCTCAGGTCGAGAGCCATTCCGTACTGCGTGACGAGAGCGGCGGTGCGCAGCCCTTGCAGGACACCTGTCGACATCGCTTCGCCATTCAGGCCGAGTCTGCGCAGCTGGGGGTTCTCCGAGAAACCGTCTTTCCGCAGGCTTCCGGGGACGAGATGTTGAGGGAGAAGATTCCGGAGTCGATCTCGGCCAGTACTTCGTCGGCGTATGCGGGGGCTTCGAAGCGGCTCCAGGGGCCGGGGGAGACCGGGCCGGTCAGCCGCAGGGGCTTGGGGACCAGCCCGGCGCCGGGGAACACCTTCTTCGGCCGTCGGGTCAGGACAACTGACCGCCGTAGTCGGGGAGTTTGAAGGTCTTGTCCGCGTGGCCGCCCGTCAGGTCGGAGGTGCTGTTGCCGATGTTGGCGATGATCTCGTAGCCGTGGTTCTCGATGTCGGCGCGCTGGGCGGTCTTGTAGGCGGCCACGTCCTTGAAGAGGTCGAAGAGGCCGCGTACGCGCAGGTCGGTGACCCGGTAGCCGTCGTGTTCGAGGTTGTAGGACGTGGGCCAGTGCAGGATGCCGGGCCGGGCCGTCACGAAGAACAGGGCCACGCCGTGGGTCTGGGCGTACTGCGCGACCTCCAGTACGGGGCGGTTGGCCGGCTGCGGGTACTGGAAGCCGAAGTCGGTCTCCAGGGTGGTGTTGTCCACGTCCAGGACGATGGCCTGCTTCTCGCCGGAGGAGGAGGCGATGCGGTCCTTGAGGTAGGGGAGGGCCTCGTTCATCACCTGCCGGCAGTCCTGCTGCCAGGTGGCGTAGTCGACGGCGGCGGCGCCGGTGACCGTCGTGGCGGCCTCGGCGGGGGCGGCGAGCGCGGTCAGCGCGGCGGTGGAGACGCCGATGGCGGCGATCCGGCGCACTAAGGGGCGTCTGGTCATGGAGGGGTCCTCTCGCGTCCGTACGGTGCAGTGCATGCTCTGCGGAGCGGGTGGCGCGAGGGGAACCGTAGGGTTACCAGACGGTAGGTTGCTAGAGGCGCGCGTCACATTTATGGGGTCCGGAGCCGGGCCCGCCGGTGACATGCCGCACAGGGGAAATGTCCGGTACTAACCGGGATAGTGGTTTTCCAAAAGGGGACAGAACCGGACGTACGCGCAGAAACCGTGAGTGATACCGGCAGGCCGTACCGCCTGGTGTCGCCGGGGTGCCCGACCTGTCAAGAGATGCCCGATTTTCGGATACTTCTACTACCTCGTGCCGTAGATAGGCCCTTTGTGCCCGGATGGGGTGAGGGGTTACCAATGTGGAGTCCCGCCCGGAGCACGGTGAAACATCCGTACGCCGGGTGGCTCTCTGTCTCCGACTTCACGAGGTATCGATGTTCAAGCGTTCCACGTCTGTCCGTACGTCCGCGCTCCGCACCCGCGTGGCCGTCATGGCCGCCGCTGTCGGTGGCGCGGCCGTGCTGGGTGGCGGGGTTGCCAGCGCCGCCTCCGCCTCCGCGACCTCCTGGGTCGACCCGGTGAAGAAGTACACCCTCTCCGCCAGCTTCGACCAGGGCGGCAGCCACTGGGCGCACAAGCACAGCGGTCAGGACTTCGCGGTGCCCACCGGCACCGAGGTCCTCGCGGCCCACGGCGGCACCGTCGTCAAGGCCGGCCCGAACGGCGCCGGTGACGGCCCCGCGTACGGCAACGCCATCGTCATCAAGCACGGCAACGGTCTGTACTCGCAGTACGCCCACCTGTCCCGTGTCGACGTCAAGATCGGCCAGGTCGTCAAGACCGGTCAGCACATAGCCAAGTCGGGCAGCACCGGTAACTCCACCGGCCCGCACCTGCACTTCGAGATCCGCAAGACGCCGAACTACGGCTCGGCCGTCAACCCGGTGACCTTCCTGAAGGCCCACGGCGTCCGCGTCTGAGCCCCTGGGCCACCGCCCCCGGCCGTGAACGGCCACCGACGGTAGTCCGGACCGCGGATGTCCGGACTACTTCCTGCCGCGGGCGCCCTCGTGCGCCTGCGTCACCAGATCCACGGCGACTTCGAGAACCGCTTCGCGCTTCTTCTCGGGGTCGCCTTCCAGGTCCGCCATCACGAACATCCCGGCGTGCAGGGTGAACAGCGCGCTGATCGAGCGGACCTGGTCCACCATCTCCGCCTCGGGGTCGACGATGATCTCCCTGAGGCCCTTCATGCGTTCCTTGAACGTGTCCCCGATGCGCAGTTCCCGCACCGTCGCCTGGTTCTCCTGCATGAACCGGAAGAGCGGCTGCGCCCCGGCCAGCGCCGCGCTGTAGCGCCGTACGATCTCCTGCTTGGTCTCCAGGGTGTGCGGCTGGCTGCGGCCCCACTCGATCAGGTCCTCGATCGGCTGCGTCAGATCCGCGAAGAGGCTGACGATGATCTCTTCCTTGGTCTTGAAGTGGTAGTAGAGCGCCGCCTTGGTCACGTCGAGGTGCTCGGCGATCTCGCGCAGCGAGGTCTTCTCATAGCCCTGTTCCGCGAAGAGTTCGAGCGCGACGTCCTGGATGCGCTGGCGGGTGTTCCCGCGGCGCTGCTGCTTGGTGCCGTCCATGGTGTCGCCCATCCTCGTACTCCTCCCGCTCCCGCGGAAACTTACTTGACGCCCGGCTAGTAAACGGGCTACCTTCCAGTGTAGTGAACTAGCCGGGCGGCAAGTAAGTACCTGCCGCCAGGGGGAGTGGGAGAAATGGCGGACACGCAGACGGCCGACACGGGCCCGGCGGAGCCCGAGCAGTCGGAGAAGCAGCCGAAGAGCGTACGAGTGGTTCTGCTCGCGCTCATGATCGCCATGATGCTGGCGATGCTGGACAACATGATCGTCGGCACCGCGATGCCCACGATCGTGGGCGACCTGGGCGGTCTCGAGCACCTGTCCTGGGTCGTGACGGGGTACACCCTCGCCACCGCGGCCTCGACCCCGGTCTGGGGCAAGATCGGTGACATGTACGGGCGCAAGGGCGCCTTCCTGGGCTCCATCGTGATCTTCCTGATCGGCTCCGCGCTCAGCGGCATGGCCCAGGGCATGGGTGAGCTGATCGCGTTCCGTGCCGTCCAGGGCCTGGGCGCCGGTGGTCTGATGGTCGGCGTCATGGCGATCATCGGCGACCTGATCCCGCCGCGCGAGCGCGGCAAGTACCAGGGCATGATGGCCGGCGTCATGGCGCTGGCGATGATCGGCGGCCCGCTGGTCGGTGGCACCATCACCGACAACTGGGGCTGGCGCTGGTCCTTCTACATCAACCTGCCGCTCGGCGCGGTCGCGCTCGCCCTGGTCTCCGCGGTGCTGCACCTGCCGAAGAAGCGGGCCAAGGCCGGCATCGACTACCTGGGCGTCACGCTGCTCACCGTCGGCATCACCGCGATCGTCCTGGTCACGACGTGGGGCGGCACCGAGTACGCCTGGACCTCCGCGCGCATCATGGAGCTGACCGCCCTCGGTGTGGTCGCCCTGGTCGGGTTCGTGTTCTGGCAGACCAAGGCCGCCGAGCCGGTCGTGCCGCTGCACATCTTCAAGAACCGCAACTTCACCCTGATGTCCCTGATCGGCTTCATCACCGGCTTCGTGATGTTCGGCGCGACGCTCTTCCTGCCGCTGTACCAGCAGGCCGTGCAGGGCGCGTCCGCGACCAACTCCGGACTGCTGCTCCTGCCGATGCTCGGCGCGATGCTGGTGACCTCGATGGTCGCGGGCCGGGTCACCACGGGCAGCGGCCGCTACAAGGTCTTCCCCATCGTCGGCGGTGTGCTGATGATCGCCGGGCTGTACCTGATGTCGCTGATGGACACCGGGACGACCCGGCTGACCTCCGGCATCTACATGGCCGTGCTCGGCGCGGGCATGGGCTGCCTGATGCAGATCACCATGCTGGTGGCGCAGAACAGCGTGGAGATGAAGGACATGGGCGTGGCGTCCTCCTCCACCACCCTGTTCCGCACGCTCGGCTCGTCGTTCGGTGTGGCCGTCATGGGCGCCCTGTTCAACAACCGGGTGCAGGACGTCATGAGCGAGCGCGCCGGTGCGCTGGGCAAGGGCATCACCGAGAAGTCCGCCCAGCTCGACGCGGCCAGCCTCGCCAAGCTTCCGGCGGCGGCGCGGGAGGCCTACCAGCACGCGGTGTCCGCCGGTACGCACTCCGCGTTCCTGCTCGGCTCGGCGATCGCCGTCCTGGTCCTGATCGCGGCCTTCTTCGTCAAGGAGGTCCCGCTGCGCGGCGGCCCCCAGAAGCCCTCGGCCGACTCCGACTCCGAATCCGACTCCGCGGGCGCGGTCCCGGCCCCGGTGATAGAGGCGGTCTGACCGGACTCTCCGAAGGCCCCCCGTACGGCACTGCGCCGCGCGGGGGGCCTTCGGCCGTTCCGGGGCCGGGTGGGCCTGGCCGCGCCGGGCCGGCGTGCTCAGCCCCGCAGGTTCGGGGGCACCGGGTAGCTGCCGGTCGCCGTCGGGGCGTGTTCGGGGAGCCAGAGGACCGCCACCGCGCCCTCGGCCGGGAGGTGGGCGGGGGTGCCCGCGGGGCGGATGTTGCGGAAGGTGAGGCGGGCGCCGAGGACGCGGGCCTGACCGGCCGCGATCGTCAGGCCGAGGCCGTGCCCCTGGCCGGCGCGGTCCTCGCTGCCGGTGCGGAAGCGGAGCGGCCCCTCCGCGAGGAGCTGCTCGGGGAAGCCGGGGCCGTGGTCGCGTATCCGGATGACCCGGCCCTCGACGGTCACCTCGACCGGGGGCCGGCCGTGCCGGGCGGCGTTGGTGAGCAGGTTGAGCAGCACCCGCTCCAGCCGGCGCGGGTCGGTGGTGACCTCCGACTCGTGCACCACCCGTACGGCGATGTCCGGGTCCTTGGCCGCCACGCGCCGGGCGACGAACTCGCCCAGCATGATGTCCTGCAGCTCGGCCCGCTCGGAGGCGCCGTCCAGCCGGGCCACCTCCAGGACGTCCTCCACCAGGGTGCGCATCGCCTTGGCCCGGTCCAGGACCAGTTCGGTGGGGCGCCCGGGAGGCAGCAGCTCGGCCGCCGTGAGCAGCCCGGTGACCGGGGTGCGCAGCTCGTGCGCGATGTCCGCGGTGACCCGCCGCTCCGCCTCCAGCCGCTGCCGCAGGGCGTCCGCCATCGCGTCCACCGCGCGGGCCAGGTCGTCGGCCTCGTCCCGTACGACTCCGCCGATGGCCTCCCGTACCCGTACGTCGGTCTCGCCCGTCGCCAGCCGGTTCGCGGCGGCCGCCGCCTTGCGCAGCCGCCGGGAGAGCTGGCCGCCGATCACCACGCCGAGCGCGCTGCCGCCGAGCACCACCGCGATGGAGCCGATGAGCAGCGCCTGGTCGAGGTCGGCCAGCACGTCGGCCGACCTGTCGGGGAAGGCGCCGTGCAGCGAGAGGACGTGGCCGTTCTTGACCGGCACCGCGGCCCAGATGTCCGGCTCGCCGCTGCCGGTGTCGCTGACGTAGCTGGCCCGGCGGCCCTCCTCCACCTTGTCCCGCAGCTCGGCCGGGAGCGCCGGGTCGTCGATCTTGATGCTGGGGAAGTTGGGGCGCCCGGCGAGTTCGTAGTTGCGCTGGGCGAGCTGGACCCGCTGGTTGGCCAGGTCACGGGCGTTGTCCAGCATCGAGACCCGGGCCGCGTTGTGCACGACCAGGCTCAGCGCGATCGCCACCAGACCCGCGACCAGCGCGATGGCCGCACTGAGCTTCCACCGCAGATTGGTGCGCAGGCCCACGCCCGCCACCCGCCGTACCGGCCGGCCGAAGAGACTCCGCATGACCGCGCTCAGCCCCGCAGCTTGTAGCCGAAGCCCCGGACCGTCTCGATCCGGTCCTGGCCGATCTTCTGCCGCAGCCGCTGCACATGCACGTCGACCACCCGGGTGTCCCCGCCCCAGCCGTAGTCCCAGACCCGCTCCAGCAGCTTGTCGCGGGAGAGCACGGTGCCCGGCGCGCCGGAGAACTCCAGCAGCAGCCGCATCTCGGTCGGGGTGAGCGCCACCGGCTGTCCGGCCCGCCGCACCTCCATGCCCTCGGTGTCCACCTCCAGCTCGCCGAAGGTCAGCACCCCGTCCGTGGCCGCCGGGCCGTCCGCCCCGGCCCGTCCCGGATGCCCGGCGTGCCCGAAGCGGCGCAGCACCGCCCGGATGCGGGCGACCAGCACCGCGCCGTCGAACGGCTTGGTGACGTAGTCGTCGGCGCCCGCCTCCAGGCCCAGCACCACGTCGATGGAGTCCGCGCGGGCCGACAGCATGATCACCGGCACGGTCGACTCGTCCCGGATGCGGCGGCACAGGCTCACCCCGTCCAGCCCCGGCACCATCACGTCCAGCAGCGCGATGTCGGGCCGGTCGGCGCGGAACGCCTCCAGCCCCGAGAGGCCGTCGGGCATGGCGGTGACCGCGAAGCCGTCCCGCTCCAGGGCGAGCTGGGTGGCCTCACGGATGACGTCGTCGTCCTCCACGAACAGGACGTGGGTGTGCTCTGGCATCCGGGTGCTCTCAGTCCTCGGGTTCCTCGGGGGCTCGGTGTCGCGTCAGTCGGCGGGCACGGCGGACGGCTCGTGGCCCACCGAACCGCTGTAGTCGGTGTGCACGGGCTTGCCCGGCGTGAACCGGCCCGTCTTCCACTTGTACGGGATGACGTCCTCGCCCGACGGGCTGGAGATGGGGTCGCCCTTGCTGTACACCTGCTTCGTCACGGTCAGCACGCCCTGGTCGATCTCCGCGTAGACCGGCGACTCCTCGGCCTTGAACACGTTCCGGTACGAGCCACCGGCTTCCCGGTAGACGTACGCGCCGATCCCCACCGCGTCGGCGCAGGTCAGCACGTTGATCACGACATCGGTGCGGTCCGAGCCGGTCAGATCGCCGTAGGAGACGTCCACCGGGTAGTCGTCACCGCTGCCGCACGGCTTCAGCTCGTGCTTGACGGCGGCCGAGACCGCCGGGTCCCGCTTCAGCAGGCGCACCGCGTCGACGCGCCGGTAGCCGTTCGCCGGGCCCGGGGAGGGGGAGGCGGCCGCCGCCCCGGCCACCGCGGAGACGCGCGCCGGGCCCTCGTCCCGGGCCCCGGTGCCCCCGGCACCGCAGGCGGTGGCGGAAAGGCCGACAGCGGCGATCCCGGCCACCGCCGTGATCACCGCTCCTGCGCCCCGGACACGTCCGGGCCCGCCGTTCAGGCCGCGCAACGCTCCCGCTCCTCACGCTCCAGCGCGCGCGCATCCAGATCACGGGCCTCCAGCTCCTCGCGGAGCCGGGCGAGCGCCCGGTGCAGCGTGCTCTTGACCGTGCCCGCGGACATGCCGAGGGCCGCGGCCGTCTCTTCCGTGGACATCTGCTCCCAGTGTCGCAGCACCACGACACTGCGCTGCTTGGGAGCCAGCACCTTCAGTATGTCCATCAGCAGGGCGCGGTCGGCGTACTGCTCGGTGGAGTCCGCCACGCTGGCCTCGGGGAGCTGCTCGGTCGGCACCTCCTCCAGCTTGCGCGCCCGCCACCACTCGGTACGGGTGTTGATCATGACCCGGCGCAGATAGGCGTCGGCGAGCCGCTTGTCGGCGATGCCCTCCCAGCGCCCGTACGTCCGGGCCAGCGCGGTCTGGAGCAGGTCCTGCGCGTCCACCGGGTCGGGCACCAGACGGCGGGCGCTGCGCAGCAGCGCGTCCTGCCGGGTCCGCACGTACTCCTCGAACTCGAGCACCTCGCCCTGCGCCATGACCGACCGCCTTCCGTCTCCCCGTCGCCCCGGCTCCGCGCACCGGGTCCTCATCTCGCCGGCCCGGTGGTCCGCCGGGCACGGAACGAAATTACGGAGCTGTTGTCACGGGGTTGTCCGAGGCAGCCAGCGGCCTGCACTCGGCTGTCCGTCGGTTGTGTAACGGAAGTAGGTACGGGGTAAAGGAGGCGCCCGTCATGTCTGGTTATGGGGCATCTTGTCGGGCGCGCGGGTCCGTGACACCGGACCCGCGCGCTGTGACCTCGCTGTGCTTCAGCTCAGCGGCAGCCGGTACATGCCGCCGGGCAGCGGCTCCACCAGGCCGTCGGTGACGAGCCCGTCGAGCGCGCGGGCCCGCTGCACCGGCTCGTGCCACACCCGGTCCAGGCTGGTCTGCGGCACCGGCACATGCGCGTCCCGCAGCACCGCGAGCAGCTTCCCGCGCACCTGGCGGTCGGTGCCCGCGTACGTCTGCCCGCGCCGGGGCGGCCCCTCGTGCTCCGGCTTCCCGGCGAGCCGCCAGGCGCACTGCGCGGCGATCGGGCAGCGGTGGCACTCCTCGTTCTTCGCCGTGCACACCAGCGCGCCCAGTTCCATGGACGCCGCCGCCCACCGGGCCGCCGTGCTGTCCTCGTCGGGCAGCAGCTCGCGGGCCAGCCTGCGTTCGGCGGCCGTGGTCGCGTTCGGCGGGTAGCGCACACCGGTCACCGCCCGCGCGAACACCCGGCGGACATTGGTGTCCAGCACCGGGTGCCGCTGCCCGTAGGCGAAGGAGGCCACGGCCGCCGCGGTGTACTCGCCGATGCCGGGCAGCGCCAGCAACTGGGCGTGGTCGGTGGGCACGTCACCGCCGTGCCGCTCCGTTATGGCGACGGCGGCACCGTGCAGGCGCAGCGCGCGGCGCGGGTAGCCGAGCCGGCCCCAGGCGCGCACCGCCTCGCCCGGCGGCTCCTTCGCCAGGTCGGCCGGGCGGGGCCAGCGGGCGAGCCACTGCTCGTAGACGGGCAGCACCCGGCTCACCGGGGTCTGCTGGAGCATGAACTCACTGACCATCACGCCCCACGGCCCCGCTTCCGGGCGGCGCCAGGGGAGGTCGCGGGCGTGGCTGTCGAACCAGTCGATCACTGGGGCGTGAAGCTTCTCAGTCATGGCCTTCCGATCCTGCCACGCCCGCGGCGGACCGGGTGGGTCACCGCCTGTGCACGGAGCGTCGCACTCGGCGCAAGATGCGCGTGTGAGGGGGAAGTTACCGGGATGATGATCCGGAAAAGTTGATGCGAGGGCGGCGGGGGACGCCAGTCGGGGGCATGATCTCTCGTAGAGTTTCCGCGTGGGATCTCTGCGCAATCCGGTCGGGCCGCTTCCCTCCTCCATCTACTGGCGACGGAGGGTCGTCATCGTGTCCGTGGTCGCCCTCCTGGCGCTCGTGGTCACCTGGATCGTCGTGTCCGGCGGCGGGGGAGGCAAGAACGGCGCCGAAGGCCCCGACGGCAAGAATCCCGCGTCCACGATCACGCCGGGTCCCTCCTCCTCCGGTCCCGCGATCAGCCAACACCCCGGCGGCCGGGACGAGTCGGGCTCGGGCGGCTCCGGTGACACGGGCTCGGGCGACGGCTCCGGCGCGGGCGGCTCCGGCGGCGACGGCACGGGCGGCGACTCCGGCTCGGGTACGGGCGGCTCGGGCGGTGCGGGTTCCGCCGCGGGCTCGGGCGGCGGGAACGTCGGCGAGGGTGACGCGCTGGCCGCGTCCTCACCGCTCCCCGTCTGCGCCCCCGGCAAGGTCACGGTGAGCCTGCGCAGCAAGCGCAACTCCTACTCGCCCGACGAGACCCCCACCTTCGAACTCGTCGTGCGCAACACCTCGTCCGGCGACTGCAAGGCGGACCTGGGCCCCGAGCACGCGGTGCTGGCGGTCACCCCGGCCGACGGCGACGACACCTTCTGGGCCTCGGACGACTGCCCCAAGGGCGCCAAGAGCCTGGTCTTCCGGGTTCCGGCCGGCGAGAGCATCACCTACACCGTGAAGTGGGACCGCCGTCCGAGCGCCCCCGAGTGCGCCACCCCGCCCGCGGGCAAGGCCAAGCCCGGCACCTACCTCCTGGAGGCGAAGCCGGCGGGCTTCGCCAGGACACAGACGTCGTTCGTCCTGTCGGCGGACTAGACGTACCGCTCGAGAATCGAGGACTCCGCCAGCCGCGAGAGTCCCTCGCGCACGCTACGGGCCCGAGCCTCCCCGACCCCGTCGACAGCCTGAAGATCATCCACGCTGGCCGCGAGCAACTTCTGCAGCCCGCCGAAGTGCTCCACCAGCCGGTCGATGACGGCCCCCGGCAGCCGGGGAACCTTCGCCAGCAGCCGGAACCCGCGGGGCGACACCGCCGAGTCCAGCGACTCGGGAGACGCGGTGTACCCCATCCCCCGTGCCACGGTGCCCAGTTCGAGCAGCTCCGCGTGGCTCAGCGCGTCCAGCTCGAACAGCGCCTCCTCCACCGTGCGCGAACGCTTCGCCGTCGGCTCGGGCACGTAGTCCCGCACGACCAGCTCGCGGTCGGGCTCGACGCCCGCGATCAGCTCCTCCAGCTGGAGGGCCAGCAGACGGCCGTCGGTGCCCAGTTCGACGACGTACTCCGCGATCTCGGTGGCGATGCGCCGGACCATCTCCAGGCGCTGCGCGACCGCCGAGACGTCCCGGACCGTCACCAGGTCCTCGATCTCCAGCGCCGACAGCGTGCCCGCGACCTCGTCCAGGCGGAGCTTGTACCGCTCCAGCGTGGCCAGGGCCTGGTTCGCGCGGGACAGGATCGCCGCCGAGTCCTCCAGCACCCTGCGCTGACCGTCGACGTACAGCGCGATCAGCCGCATCGACTGGGACACCGAGACCACGGGGAAGCCGACCTGCTTGGAGACGCGGTCCGCGGTGCGGTGCCGGGTGCCGGTCTCCTCGGTGGGGATCGTGGGGTCCGGCACGAGCTGGACGCCGGCGCGCAGGATCTTCGACAGGTCCGAGGACAGGACGATGCCGCCGTCCAGCTTGCACAGCTCGCGCAGGCGGGTCGCGGTGAACTCCACGTCCAGCACGAAACCGCCGGTGCACATCGCCTCGACCGTCTTGTCCCAGCCGAGCAGGATCAGCCCGCCGGTGTTGCCGCGCAGGACCCGCTCCAGACCGTCGCGCAGGGCCGTGCCCGGAGCCACGGCACTCAGCGAGGCGCGCATCAGGCCATCGGCACCGGCACTCCCACCGGACTTTCCGGGAGCTGCTGCCCGGTCGTTGGCTGCCACTGCACTCCTCCGGTCGCAGGTTCTGACGCGCTTCCGTCACGGCACGCGTTTCGCACGGACGGGCGAGACCTGCGCAAAGTCTACCGGCGGTCCTCCGTCTCCCGCGGGGCCTCTCGCCGACG
Organism: Streptomyces sp. NPDC046860; assembly: GCF_040645115.1. Taxonomy (NCBI): domain Bacteria; kingdom Bacillati; phylum Actinomycetota; class Actinomycetes; order Kitasatosporales; family Streptomycetaceae; genus Streptomyces; species Streptomyces sp. NPDC046860. The sequence goes on from NZ_JBEYXQ010000015.1 coordinate 130,363, forward strand.
GGAGCGGGGCAGCACCCGCAGCGCGTCGCCCACGTCGGCGACCTCGACGACCTTCATCCCGGCCGGGACCTTGCCCGGATCGCCCGGCACCAGCGCGTGGGTGAAGCCGAGACGGGCCGCCTCCGAGAGCCTGCGCTGAACGCCCGTGACCCGTCTTACCTCGCCCGCGAGACCCACCTCACCGATGGCGACCAGGTTCTTCGGCAACGGGGTGTCGCTGGCCGCCGAGGCGAGCGCCAGCGCGATGGCCAGGTCGGCCGCGGGCTCGGAGAGCTTCACCCCGCCCACGGTCGCGGAGTAGATGTCCCGCTTGCCGAGCGCGCTGATCCGGCCGCGCTGCTCCAGCACCGCGAGCATCATCGAGACCCGGGAGGTCTCCAGCCCCGAGGTGGTGCGGCGCGGGGAGGGGATCTGGGAGTCCACGGTGAGCGCCTGCACTTCGGCGACCAGCGGGCGGCGCCCCTCCAGCGTCACGGTCAGGCAGGTGCCGGGCACCGCCTCGGCGCGCCGGGTCAGGAACAGGCCGCTGGGGTCGGCGAGGCCGGTGATGCCCTCGTCGTGCAGCTCGAAGCAGCCGACCTCGTCCGTCGCCCCGTACCGGTTCTTCACGCCGCGCACCAGGCGCAGCCGGGCGTGCCGGTCGCCCTCGAAGCTCAGGACGACGTCGACCAGGTGCTCCAGCAGGCGGGGGCCCGCGATGGCGCCGTCCTTGGTGACGTGGCCCACCAGCAGGGTGGACATGCCGCGTTCCTTGGAGGCGCGGATCAGGGCGCCGGCCACCTCGCGGACCTGGGCCATGCCGCCGGGTGCGCCGTCGATCTCGGGGGAGGCGATCGTCTGCACGGAGTCCAGGATCAGCAGGGAGGGCTTGACCGCGTCCAAGTGGCCGAGCACGGCGGCCAGATCGGTCTCGGCGGCCAGATAGAGGTGGTCGTCCAGGGCGCCGATGCGGTCGGCGCGCAGCCGGACCTGGCTCGCGGACTCCTCGCCGGTCACATAGAGGGTCTTGTGCTCCTCGCTCGCCGACTTCGAGGCCACGTCGAGCAGCAGCGTGGACTTGCCGACGCCCGGCTCGCCCGCGAGCAGCACCACCGCGCCGGGCACGAGTCCGCCGCCGAGCACCCGGTCCAGCTCCGCGACTCCGGTGGAGCGGGCGGTCGCCTGGCGGCCGTCGACCTGGCCGATGGGCAGGGCGGAGCTGGTGACGCGGCCGGGGGCCGTCGTACGGACCGCGGGCGCGCCGTACTCCTCGACCGTGCCCCACGCCTGGCACTCGGGGCAGCGGCCGAGCCATTTCGCCGTCTGCCAGCCGCATTCGGTGCAGCGGTAGGACGGACGGTCCTTGGCGGTCTTGGTACGCGTGGCCATGCGGAAACCGTAGCCGCCGCCACTGACAACGCCCGCCGCGCGCCGGGAAGGCGCGCGCTCAGGGGCGCACGCCGGGGTTTCGGGGCGCACGCGGAGGGGTCGGTTCCGCACGGCGTGTGCCGGGTGCACGCTTCGGCCCCGGGGGCCGGTGTCCCCTTATGAGGGATCGTTTCACCCGTACGGATTAAAAGTGCTCAAGGTGCAAGAAGGCGTACTCACTCGACGCCTACGGTCGCACAGGTGACGAGCAGCACTCCGGACACCTCGACCCGCACCACCGGCGCACACCGGGCGCAACGGGCGCACCGGGAGTCGCGCGACCGATCCGCCGCGCGGAACATCGCCCAGCGGGCGTCGTCGCGCCACGAGGCGTATCTGGACGGCCTGTTCACCTACTGCCTCTCGGTGCTGTGCGACCACGACGCGGCCACCGCCGCCCTCGGTGAGGTCCTCGTCCTCGCCGAACGGCGCGGCCGGCGCGACCCGCAGACACCCGGCGACCGCCGGGCCTGGCTGTACGCCCTGGCCCGCTGGGCCTGTCTGCGCGGCCTCGCCAAGGCCCGGCAGCAGGGCCAGGCTGCTCACGCCGGCCGTCCCGCCCCCGGGGCCCGGGCGTCCGGGCCCGCGCCGGACCCGGAGACGCGCGAGCTGCGGCGGCGCGAACTCGCCCTGCTGGCCTGGCCGGAGGCGGCCGGGACCACGCCGGAGCAGCGTGAGGCGCTGGAGCTGGCCGTCCGGCACAAGCTGTCCGCCCCCGAGGTCGCCGCCGTGCTCGGCCTGGAGGCCGCCGCCGCGCGGGAACTGCTGGCCGCCGCGGCCTGCGAGGTCGAGCGCACCCGCGCCGCGCTCGCCGTCGTCGAGACCGGGGGCTGCCCGAGCGTGGCCCACCTCACCGGCGACAGCCGGCTGATGCTGAGCGCGGCCCTGCGCCGCGAGCTGGTCCGGCACGTCGACGACTGCCCGCGCTGTCGCCGCACCGCCGAGCGCGCGGTGCCCGGCCGCTGGCCCGGCGCCGCGGTCACCCCCGCCGAGCTGCCCGTCCTCCCGGCGCCCCGCGCCGCCCTGCACACCGCCCTCGCGCACCGGCCGCGCGCCCGGTCCGCGGCCGTGCCGCGCTTCAACCGGCGCGGTTTCCCGATGGACCCCAAGGACCGCGCGGCCCGCCGCGACCGGCTGCGCGCGCGTGCCGTGACCACGACCGTCGTCGCCACCGTGGTCGCCGCGCCCGTGTTCGCGCTGTGGGCCGCCTACCGGGGCGGCCCCGCCGTCGACGGGGACGGCGGCCCCTCCACGGCCCGCGAGCTGGAGGGCCCCGGCGCACTCGGCGGCGACCCGGCCGGCGGCTACGAGAACACGGGCAACGCCGACGCGGAACCCGGCACCCGGCACGCCCAGGACGGCGGGCCGGACGTCTCCGTGGCGGTCGTGAGCGTCGACGGCGCCGCAGGGAAGAGCGCCGGCCGGCTCGCGGTCACCGCCGCCCACCGCGGCGACACCACGCTGATCACCCTCAGGGCCTCCGGCGACGCCCCGGTGCGCTGGTCCGCGACCACTCCGGCGTCCTGGCTCTACCTCAGCCGGTCCTCCGGCACCCTGGAACCCGGCGACACGGTGACCGTGAAGGTGTACGTCGACCATCTGCGCGAGCCCTCGGGCCGCTGGCGGGCCCGCGTGGCCGTCGCCCCGGCCGGAGCCGTCGTCACCATCGACGGACACGGCCCGGCCCCCTCGAAGCCGTCGGGCCCGACGCCCGGCTCACCGAGCCCGGACCCGACGACACCGACCGCGCCGCCCTCGTCCACGCCGCCCAGCCCGTCACCGCCGCCGTCCAGCACCCCACCGAGCCCGGACCCCGAGCCGTCCGACCCGTCCCCGAGCGACCCGCCGGAGTCGTCCCCGCCGCCGGGCGACGAGGACACCCCCACCCCCACCGACAGCTAGGGCTCGGCTCCTGGCCGACGGTCAGCCGGTCAGCTGGGGTCCGCCGGGTGCGGGGCCACCAGCGGCAGCTGGGACGCCAGCCGCTGCTCGCACAGCTCGGCCAGGCGGTCGTAGCCCGCCTTGCCCATCAGCTCGGTCAGCTCGGCCCGGTAGGAGACGTAGACCGGGTCACCCGCGCCGTGCGCCGAGGTGGCCGAGGTGCACCACCAGTGCAGGTCGTGCCCGCCGGGGCCCCAGCCGCGGCGGTCGTACTCCCCGATGGACACCTGGAGCACGCGCGTGTCGTCCGGGCGGTCGATCCAGTCGTAGGTGCGCCGGACCGGGAGCTGCCAGCACACGTCCGGCTTGGTCTCCAGCGGCTCCCGGCCCTCCTTGAGCGCCAGGATGTGCAGCGAGCAGCCGGCGCCGCCCGCGAAGCCGGGCCGGTTCTGGAAGATGCACGAGCCCTCGAAGGGGCGCGTCTGCCGCGAGCCCTCCTCGTCCTCGGAGACCCAGCCGCCCGCCAGACCCTCGTCGTGGTGCTGCCAGATGTCCGGGGTGAGCCGGGCCACGTGCTCGGCGACCCGCTTCTCGTCGTCCTCGTCGGAGAAGTGCGCGCCCAGCGTGCAGCACCCGTCGGCCGCGCGGCCCGCCTGGATGCCCTGGCAGCCCTGGCCGAAGATGCAGGTCCAGCGCGAGGTCAGCCAGGTCAGGTCGCAGCGGAAGATCTGCTCGTCGTCGGCGGGATCGGGGAACTCCACCCACGCCCGCGCGAAATCGAGCCCCTTCTCGTCGTTCCTTGCGGCGTTCTTGGCGGCCTTGTCGGCTTTGCCCGGCTTGGCGGGCTTGTTGACCTTCGCCTTTTTCGTCTTTGGCACCCGTCCAGGGTAAGTCGCCGGCCGGCCGTCCCGGCACCGCGGAAGGGGGTCGGGGCAGTAGCGTTTCGTCCATGAGACTCGGTGTCCTGGACGTGGGCTCGAACACGGTGCATCTGCTGGTGGTGGACGCCCACCCCGGCGCCCGGCCGCTGCCCGCCCACTCCCACAAGGCCGACCTGCGGCTCGCCCAACTCCTCGACGACAGCGGCGCGATCGGCGACGAGGGCATCGAGAGCCTCGTCGCCGTCGTACGGGACGCGCTCCAGGCCGCCGAGGACAAGGGCGTCGAGGACCTGCTGCCGTTCGCCACCTCCGCCGTGCGCGAGGCCCGCAACGCCGACGACGTCCTCGCGCGCGTCGCCGAGGAGACCGGCGTCCGCCTCCAGGTGCTCAGCGGCGCCGAGGAGGCCCGGCTCACCTTCCTCGCCGTCCGCCGCTGGTTCGGCTGGTCCGCCGGGAAACTGCTCGTCCTGGACATCGGCGGCGGCTCGCTGGAGATCGCGTACGGCATCGACGAGGAGCCGGACGCGGCCGCCTCCCTGCCGCTGGGCGCCGGGCGCCTCACCGCCGGCTGGCTGCGCGCGGACCCGCCGGAGGCCGACGAGGTGCGCGCGCTGCGCCGCCACGCGCGCGCGGAGATCGCCCGTACCGTCGGGGAGTTCAGCCGCTTCGGCGACCCCGACCACGTCGTCGCCACCTCCAAGACCTTCAAGCAGCTCGCCCGGATAGCGGGCGCCGCGCGGGACGCCGAGGGTCTTTACGTGCAGCGCGAGCTCAAACGCGAATCGCTGGAGGCGTGGGTGCCCCGGCTCGCCGCGATGTCCAGCAGGCAGCGCGCCGAACTCCCCGGCGTCTCCGAGGGCCGGGCCGGACAGATCCTCGCCGGCGCCCTGGTGGCCGAGGGCGCGATGGACCTGTTCGGGGTGGAGAGCCTGGAGATCTGCCCCTGGGCGCTGCGCGAGGGGGTCATCCTGCGACGCCTGGACCACATGGGACCGGTGTGAGGCGCGGGCCAGGTGGGAGCAGTGCGAGGCGCGGACCGGGCGGGACCGATGAGAGGCGCGGGCCAGGTGGGAGCAGTGCGAGGCGCCGTCGATGGCGAAGCTCACACCGCCCGGAGTCGCCCCTCGCCCTGCGTGTCCGACCCCGTAAGGTGGCCGCGTGGCTGAACCAAGGGACGTAAAGGTCGCCCTGTCGACGGCCTCGGTCTACCCGGAGTCGACCGCGACGGCCTTCGAGATCGCCGCGCGCCTCGGCTACGACGGCGTCGAGGTCATGGTGTGGACCGACCCCGTCAGCCAGGACATCGAAGCGCTGCGCCGCCTCTCCGACCAGCACGGCGTGCCGATCCTCGCCGTGCACGCGCCCTGCCTGCTGATCACCCAGCGGGTCTGGTCCACCGACCCCTGGACCAAGCTGCGCCGGGCGCAGTCGGCCGCCGAGAAGCTGGGCGCCTCCACCGTCGTCGTCCACCCGCCCTTCCGCTGGCAGCGGCAGTACGCCCGCGAGTTCGTCGACGGCATCTGGCGCATGGCCGACGAGACCGACGTACGGTTCGCCGTCGAGAACATGTACCCCTGGCGCTACCGCGACCGCGAGATGCTCGCCTACGCCCCCGAGTGGGACGTCACCAAGGACGACTACCGGCACTTCACGATCGACCTCAGCCACACCGCGACCGCCCGCACCGACGCCCTCGGCATGATCGACCGCATGGGCGACCGGCTCGGCCACGTCCACCTCGCCGACGGCCGCGGCTCCGCCAAGGACGAGCACCTGGTGCCCGGCCGCGGCACCCAGCCCTGCGCCGAACTGCTGGACCGCCTCACCCGCACCGGCTTCGACGGCCACGTCGTCATCGAGGTCAACACCCGGCGCGCCATGTCCAGCGCCGAACGCGAGGCCGACCTCGCCGAGGCCCTCGCCTTCACCCGCCGCCACCTCGCGGCCGGCGCGCGGGTACCCCGGCCGTGACCGAGCCCACGCCGCGGCGCCGGGGCCGGCCCCCGCGCGCCGAGTCCGGCGACACCCGCGACCGCATCCTCGACGCCGCCCGCGCGGAGTTCTCCGAACGCGGCTACGAGAAGACGTCCGTACGCGGCATCGCCAAGGCCGCGGGCGTCGACTCCGCGCTCGTCCACCACTACTTCGGCACCAAGGAGCAGGTCTTCGAGGCAGCCGTCTCGGTCGCCTTCGCACCCGCCCTCGCGGCACCGGAGGCCATCGCCGAGGGGCCGCTGGACGGGGTGGGGGAGCGGCTGACCCGCTTCGTGCTCGGCGTCTGGGAGAACCCGGCCACCCGCACCCCGCTGCTGGCCATCGTCCGCTCCGCCGTCAACAACGACACCGCCGCCGCCGTCTTCCGCCGTCTGATCGCCGCCCAGCTGCTGCGCCGCATCGCCGAGCGGCTGGACGTGCCCGACGCCGAGCTGCGCGCCGAACTGGCCGCCGCTCAGCTCGTCGGCACGGCCATGCTGCGGTACGTGATCAAGGTGGAGCCGCTGGCCTCGGCCGACCTGGAACGGATCGTGGCCCGGCTGGCACCGGTGGTGCAGGGGCATCTCACGGGGGAGTGACGCGGGTCCGGCGCAAGACGTCCGTCCCGCATTCCGGACACATCGTCCCGCCCCGTGGATGACCGGCGTACGCTCGGCACAGTCAGGAGTATGGCTGACCCCGTCTTCTCAGAAGGAGCGAGCGACGATGCCCGAGCTGAGGTCCCGCACAGTCACCCACGGCCGCAACATGGCGGGCGCCCGCGCCCTTATGCGCGCCTCGGGTGTACCTGGCGCGGACATCGGCCGCAAGCCCGTCATCGCGGTCGCCAACTCCTTCACCGAGTTCGTCCCCGGCCACACCCACCTCCAGCCGGTCGGCCGCATCGTCAGCGAGGCGATCCGGGAGGCGGGCGGCATCCCGCGCGAGTTCAACACCATCGCCGTGGACGACGGCATCGCCATGGGCCACGGCGGCATGCTCTACTCCCTGCCCTCCCGCGACCTGATCGCGGACTCGGTGGAGTACATGGTCGAGGCCCACTGCGCCGACGCCCTGGTCTGCATCTCCAACTGCGACAAGATCACGCCGGGCATGCTGATGGCCGCGCTGCGCCTGAACATCCCGACCGTGTTCGTCTCCGGCGGGCCCATGGAGTCCGGCCGCGCCACCCTGGTCGACGGCACCGTGCGCACCCTCGACCTGGTCGACGCGATCTCCGACGCGGTGAACGACAAGATCTCCGACGAGGACATCCTCCGCATCGAGGAGAACGCCTGCCCCACCTGCGGCAGCTGTTCCGGCATGTTCACCGCCAACTCGATGAACTGCCTCACCGAGGCCATCGGCCTCTCCCTGCCCGGCAACGGCTCGGTCCTCGCCACCCACACCGCCCGCCGCGCCCTGTACGAGAACGCGGCCCGCACGGTCATGGACATCACCCGCCGCCACTACGAGCAGGACGACGAGACCGTCCTGCCCCGCGCCGTCGCCTCCTTCGAGGCCTTCGAGAACGCGATGGCGCTGGACATCGCCATGGGCGGCTCCACCAACACGATCCTGCACCTGCTGGCCGCCGCCCAGGAGGCGGGCGTCCCCTTCGGCCTGCCCGAGATCGACGCCGTCTCCCGCCGGGTGCCGTGCCTGGCCAAGGTCGCCCCCAACGTGGCGAAGAACCGCACGTACTACATGGAGGACGTGCACCGCGCCGGCGGCATCCCGGCCCTCCTCGGCGAACTGCACCGTGCCGGACTCCTCAACGAGGACGTGCACACCGTGCACAGCCCGTCCCTGTCCGACTGGCTCAAGACCTGGGACGTGCGCGGCGGCTCCCCGTCCGCCGAGGCCGTCGAGCTGTGGCACGCGGCCCCCGGCTGCGTCCGCTCCGCCGAGGCCTTCTCCCAGTCCGAGCGCTGGGACTCCCTGGACGTCGACGCCGAGGGCGGCTGCATCCGCTCCGCCGAGCACGCCTACTCCGCGGACGGCGGCCTCGCCGTCCTCAAGGGCAACCTCGCCGTCGACGGCTGCGTGGTGAAGACCGCGGGCGTCGACGAGTCGGTGTGGACCTTCGAGGGCCCGGCCGTGGTCTGCGAGTCCCAGGAGGAGGCCGTCCAGCGCATCCTCACCCAGGAGGTCAAGGACGGCGACGTGGTCGTCATCCGCTACGAGGGCCCCAAGGGCGGCCCCGGCATGCAGGAGATGCTCTACCCGACCTCGTACCTCAAGGGCCGCGGCCTCGGGAAGACCTGCGCCCTGATCACCGACGGCCGTTTCTCCGGCGGCACCTCCGGCCTCTCCATCGGCCACGCCTCCCCGGAGGCGGCCTCCGGCGGCACGATCGCCCTGGTCCAGGACGGCGACCGCATCCGCATCGACATCCCGGGGCGCAGCATCGAGCTCCTGGTGGACGAGGCCGAACTCGCCCGGCGCGAGCGCGAACTGAACGGCGTCTACGCCCCGGCGAACCGCACCCGCAAGGTCTCCACCGCCCTGCGCGCCTACGCGGCGATGGCCACCAGCGCCGACAAGGGCGCCGTCCGCGACGTGTCCCTCCTCGGCTGACCCGGGCGGACCGTCCGGCGGCCGGTGCGCGAAGCGCTCACCAGGCCGCCGGATCGGACGCGTCCACCGCGAACACCGAGCCGTCCGGCGCCCCCGCGTACACCCGGCCCCGCGCCGGCACGGGCGGGGGCAGACCCACGGTCATCCGCTCCGCCCGCGCGCCGAGCCGGGGGCGGGTCTGGCCGGCGAGGGTGCCCTCGCGGGCGTCCACCGCGATCAGCCGCCCGTCGGCCGCCGAGAAGTACACCCGGCGCCCGTCCGTCGCGGGGGCCGAACCGTGGTTCACCGCGGTCTCCAGGTGCCACAACGCCCTGCCCGCGCCCATGTCCACCGCGTCCAGCCCGCCGTCGGCCGCGAGCAGGTACACCACGCCGTCCCGCACGGTGGCGTGCGCGTCCGAACGCGAGGTCCCGAGCGGGACCCGGCGCGTGGAGCCCGACTTCACCTCGTACCGCACCAGCGCCCCGGTGCCCCCGTAGACCGGATCTTCCGCCAGGAAGTACACGAACCCGCCCTCGGCGCCCACCGGTTCGAGCACCCCGGTGATCCGGTCGCTCCACCGCGCGGCCCCCGAAGCGGGATCGAACGCCGTGACCCGCGTACTTCGCGAGTCCGGCAACGTCACCGTCGCGTAGCCGTCCGACCCGGTGCCGAAGGAGTCGATGCGCGGTCGTATCCCGTCCGGCAGCGGCAGCCGCCACCTCTCCTTCCCCGACCCGCTGTCCGCCCCCACGACCACCCCGTCCGCGCGGGTCGTCACGAGCGTGTCCCCCAGGTACCGCGTCTGGGTGTCCCCGGACACCCTCCGCTCCGCTCGCGTACGCCCCGTACCCGGCTCCAGGGCCGTCAGCCGCCCCCTCTGATCCCGCAGCAGCAGCGACCCGCCCGCTGGCACGGGCGGAGCGGTCCACCGTGCCCCCTCGAACGTCCGCCGCCACACCACGGAACCGTCGGCGGGGTCCAGAGCGAAGACCGCCCCGTCGGCCGTGCACAGCACCTTGCCCGTGCCGAGCACGCACCACGGCGCACCCGGCACCCCGGCCACCCGCTCCGACCGCCACCCGCCGGACCCCGCGGCCGTCACCGCCGGAGCCGCCGACTGCCGCGCCCCCGGCCCCGCTCCGGAACCGGCCCACTGCGCCGAGGCCACCACTCCGCCCGCAGCCAGCACCGCCGCCGTCACCGCCGGCACCGCCCACCGCGAGCGCCACGGCCGCCGCCCGGGCGCGACCGGCTCGGACGGCCCCCGCGACTCCTCCCGCACCTCCGGTCCTGCGAGGTCGGCAGGGTCAGCCGGTCTGGCGGCTTCGGCGGCTTTGGCGGGGTCGGCGGACCCGGCCCCGCTCGCGTCTTCCTCCGCCCGCGCCTCCCGCTGGGCCGGTATGAAGGCCTGTGTGTCGTAGGAGGCCGCCACCGTGCGCAGCGCCAGCATCAGCTCGTCCGGCGTCGGCCGGTCCTCCGGCTCCTTGGCCAGACACCGCCGCACCAGGGGCGCCAGACTCTCCGGCACCCCGGTCAGCTCGGGCTCGTCGTGCACCACCTGGTAGGCCACGACGTACGGACTGTCCGAGTCGAACGGCCCCCGTCCGGTCGCCGCGTGCACGATCACCGACCCCAGCGCGAACACGTCCGCCGCCGGCCCCACCTCCCGGGGCCGCCGGAACTGCTCCGGCGCCATGAACGGCGGGGTGCCGATCAACTTGCCCGTCTCGGTGCGCAGTTCGCTGTCGCTCGGCCGGGAGATCCCGAAGTCGATCACCTTCGGCCCGTCATCGGCGAGCAGGACGTTCCCCGGCTTGAGATCCCGGTGCACCACACCGACCCGGTGGATGTCCCGGAGCGCCTCGGCCAGCCCCGCCATCAGCCGCCGTACCTGCGCGGGCGCCATCGGCCCGTTCCGCTTCACCTCCTGCGACAGGGTCGGACCGGGGATGAACAGCGTGGCCATCCACGGCCGGGCCGCCTCCGGGTCCGCGTCCACCACCGGCGCGGTGAACGCACCGCTCACCCGTCGGGCGGCCGCCACCTCCTGCCGGAACCGCCCCCTGAACTCGGGGTCACGCGCGAACTCGGCGTGCACCACCTTCACCGCGACCCGCATCCCGGAGGCTCCGCGGGCCAGATGCACCACACCCATCCCGCCGGAGCCGAGCCTCGACTCCAGCCGGTAGTGACCGGCGTACTCCGGAAGTTCCGCTTCCGCGCCCGCTCCGGTGCTGTGCCGTGGCGCCATGGACCACCCCCGTGCTCTTCGGCCGCGCGCGCGACCCACGGAGCCTATTCGATTGCCCGTACGACACCGAGGCGGCTTGCTAACCTCCGCCTGCGAGTCGCGCGCAGCCGCGGCCGCCCGCCCGCCCGGCACCCGTACGTGATGCCCGGCGAGCGGTGTCATCCACCCCGTGGCGGCCACGGGGTGTCACGGGGGAGGTATCTCATGTCCGAAGACCAGACGCTCACGACCACGGCCGAGCCGGCGGCCGCCGCCGCCGCACTCCGCTTCCCGACGGCGCCGGGCGTCGCCCTGAACGTCCGCAGCGGCCCCGGCACCGGCTACGGCATCATCCGTGTGCTGCCCGCCGGCTCCAGCGTCACCATCTTCTGCCAGTCGCCCGGCACCACCGTGACCGGCCCGTACGGCACCTCGAAGATCTGGGACAACATCGGAGCCGGCGAGTTCGTGGCCGACGCCTATGTCCACACCGGCAGCGACGGTTACGTCACCGGCCGCTGCGCCTGACGCCCCGCCCCGGAGCCCGTCGGACGGCGCAGCCATAATCGACGCGTGAGCGACGAGAGCGGCACCAAGGCCATCCCGGCGGGCTCCTCGGGCGGCGGACCCCGCCCCGAACCCCTCCGCTTCTTCGGCACGTCCTGGGTGGACCACTCCGACGGCTACACGGCCCGCCGCGCCGCCGTCGCCCTCGGCGCGCTCGTCGCGGCCGCCGCCTCCTGCCTGGTTCTGCGCCTCGCCTACCAGGGGCTCCAGATCGCCGGTACCGGTTCCTTCGTGACCGTCCTCGTCATCGTGATGTTCGCGGTGTGCAGCGCGCTCGCCTTCCGCAACACCTGGGACAACTTCGGCCGCCGCCCCGACCCCGAGCGCCAGGCCCGCCTGCGCGGCCTGCTCGCCGTCGGCTTCGTCGGCACGCTCCTCGCCTGGTCCGCCCGCTCCTGCACGGAGGCGCCCGGCGAGGGACTGCACCGCGCCGAGTACGACACCGCGCGCGCCGAGTACGAACGCACCCACTCCCGCCGCACGGGCAACCCGGCCAAGGCCCGCAAGAAGCGCCGGGGCTGACCGCAGCCGCGGCACCCGGGGAAAGCCCGCGGCGACGGCCGCGACAACCCGTTCGGAAACCCCTTTTCCACGCTCCCCACGCCGAGCACCATGATCGGCATGGACACACCCGAGGCCACCACAGCGCGCGCCCACTCCTTCAACGCGGCCGCCGCCCAGTACGCCGAGAACCGCCCCTCCTATCCCCCCGCGCTCCTCGACGCCGTCGAGGAACTCAGCGGCCGCCCGCTCACCGGCGCACGGGCCGTGGACGTCGGCGCCGGCACCGGGATCGCCACCGCGCTGCTGCACGAGCGGGGTGCCGAGGTGCTGGCCGTGGAGCCGGGCGCGGGCATGGCCGCCGAGTTCCGCCGCAGGCACCCGCACCTCCCGCTGGTCCGGGGCACGGGCGACGCCCTCCCCGTGGCCGACGCCCACGCCGACCTCATCACCTACGCACAGGCGTGGCACTGGACGGACCCGGCCCGCTCGGTGCCGGAGGCGCTGCGCGTGCTGCGGCCGGGCGGCGCGCTCGCCCTGTGGTGGAACACCGACGACACGGAGGTCGACTGGATCGCCGCGGCCGCCGCGCGCTCCGCCCGCTTCTTCGGCGTGCCCAGGCACACCGAGCAGCGCGCGGCCGCCGACCGCGCCGCCGCCGACCCCAGCGGCCGGCTCCGCTTTGCCCGTCGCTCGGTCCGCTGGAGCCGGCACGTGCCGCTCGAGACACACCTGGCCAACATCGGCAGTCATTCCGCTTTCCTCCTCACCCCCGAGGCCGACCGGACCGCCTTCTTCGACGCCGAGCGCGACCACCTGATCAAGGTCTTCCCCGACGGCCTGGTCGAGGAGATGTACGAGGTGTTCCTGCTCGTCGCCACCACTCCGGAACCCCTGAGCCGCCCCTGACGCACCCCTGAGCGGACCCGGAGCCGAAACGGCGCGACCCTGACACGGCCCCTTGACGGCGCCCTGGCTCGGGGCCCAAAAAAAAAAACGGATAATTAAATTTCGCCAGCCCCAAAAACCC
>NZ_JBEYXQ010000016.1:0-136899 GCF_040645115.1 Streptomyces sp. NPDC046860
TACTGCAGGGGGGACCCTGTGGGAGAGTAGGACGCCGCCGAACTAATTTTAGGGAAAACCCCCGCACCTTTGGTGCGGGGGTTTTCTGCGTTCAGCACCCTTTTTCAAAAGGCGACGTCCGCGGTTCTCACCACCTCTGCGTCCCGGCCCGGTGCGCTGTGGAATTGCCAGTACAGGTTGGTGTGCGCGATGACCTTGTCCGGGGTCGGGGCGCCGTACTGGGTCAGGTCCTCGGTGGTGTGGGCGTCGGTGATCAGGGTGGTGTCGTAGCCGCGGGTGATCGCGCCGTGCAGGGTCGAGCGGATGCAGATGTCCGTCTGGGCGCCCGCGACGACGATGCGGCCCACCTCGCGGTCCGCGAGGACGGACTCCAGGTCCGTGGCCTCGAAGGAGTCCGGATAGGTCTTGTGGACCAGGGGCTCGTCGTCGTGCCGCTTCAGCTCGGCGACGTACTGCCACTGAGCGCTGTCTCGTGGCATGTCCTCGTCCGAGTGCTGGACCCAGATTACGGGGACGGCCGCGGTGCGGGCCTTGTCGATGAGGGAGTCGATGTTCGCGATCACCTGGTCGCGGTCGTGCGCGTTCGCCATCACGCCGTTCTGCACGTCGACGACGAGCAGCGCGGTGTTCGGGCGGTCGGGGAAAATTGTCATGGAATCACAGTAGGGGCGTATTACCGTGGGCGGCATGGGAGTTGACGTTGGTCAGGGGTATGTCGTCCGGGGTGTGCGGAAGGAGGAGTGGCAGGAGGTGAAGCGGCTGCGGCTGGACGCGCTGCGGGACCCTGTCGCTCATCTCGCGTTCCTGGAGACGTACGAGACGGCCGCCGCCCGGCCGGACGCGTTCTGGAAGGAGCGGGCCGCGCAGGGCGGCGGGGTGCGGCAGTTCGTCGCCGAGGGGCCCGACGGGGAGTGGGTCGGGTCGGTGAGCGTGCTGATGGAGGAGGCCGGGGGTGAGGACTGGGCGGGGAACCCGGTCGAGCGGCGGCAGGGGCATGTCGTCGGGGTGTTCGTGCGGCCCGGTCACCGGGGGAACGGGCTGATCGGGAAGCTGCTCGACGCGGGCGTCGCGTGGGCGTGGGAGCAGGGGGCGGAGCGGGTGCGGCTCTTCGTGCACGCCGACAATCCGCGGGCCCAGGGCGCCTATCTGCGGGCCGGGTTCAAGCCGACCGGGCACGTCGTGTCGTTCTCGAAGAACGAGGACGAGCGGGAGCTGGAGTTCGCGCTAGACCGGTAGTTCCTCGTGCGGCCAGCGGGCGCGGGCCTGTTCGCGGGAGCGGACCAGGGCCAGGGTGGGGAGGCCCTGGGCCGTGCCGGTGGTCAGCAGCTCGGGGAGCCCGGGGACGGGGGCGACCGCGGCCACGTCGTCGAGGACCAGGGTGAGTGGTGGGTCGAGCCGACCGGAGGATGACCGTTCGGCCATGCGCCGGCCGTGCTCGACCACGCTGGAGACGAGGGCCGTCAGCAGGGGCATCGCGCCCGGCCGTGTCCTGGGGTCCTCGATGGGTTCACCGACCACATAGAGCGTGCCCCCCTCGTGGACGAAGGAATCCAGGGCGAGCGTGTCGGTTCGGTGTGGAGTGCACGACTCGCGGATGTTGAGCGTGGCGAGCGCGGACAGCGCCCGGCTCGTCAGTTCCTGTGCGATGTCGCGGCGTTCGGGGTGCGAGGTGAGCGCGGCCTCCAGCTCGCCGGCGGAGCCGGGGGCGGCCTTGGGGTGGGTGCGCAGGGTGCGTACCGCGTCCTGGAGCTGGTTGCCCTGGGCCCAGCGGTGGACGTGCCGGACCGTGCGGCCGTCCAGTGCGGCGGCGTGCAGGTAGCTGCGCAGCAGGGTGGTGGCGGTGTCGGTGACGGCCTGGTCGATGCGGGCCGTGGGCCGGACCGGGGCGAGGAGGGCCGTCGCCCGGGCCAGTGCGGTCGGGCGGTCCTCGCAGCCCGCCGTGGGCGACCAGTGCAGCCGGGCCGGGGTGTCGCAGCGGTGGGTGGGGTCGTAGAGGAGGACGGGGCCGAGCTTGGCCCGCGCGTCCTTGGTGTCCTGCCAGAGGGCCGGGTTCGAGGTGACGACCAGGGCGGGGCCCGGGGCGTCCTGGAGGGCCGTCAGGGCGGAGGCGTAGCGGGTCTCGGGGGTGCCGTAGACCAGGGGGCCCTGGGGGGCCGCAGGCGGGGCGGGTACGTGTTCCACGGGGGGCTGCGGGACCGGGGCCGGGGCCAGCTGTGCGGCGCGGGGTTCCGGGACCTCGTGCCGCTCCGGCTCGGGTGCCTTCGCCGAGGCGTGCTCCGGCTCAGTGACTGGCTTCGGTGCCGGTTCGGGGGGTCGGGTCGTCCGCCGTACCCGGCCCGCGCGCCAGCGGGCGAGGGTGCCGAGGACGAAGACGGTCAGGACGAGCAGGATCAGCAGCTGGCCGATGAACAGGCCCCAGAACAGGCCCCAGCCGGCGAGCTGGTCCGGCGGGGTGTCGGGCCAGGCCCCGGCGAGATCGTGCGGGCTGCCGATGAGGTGGCGTATGGCCAGCGGGGTGCGGGTGAAGGCGAGCGGGGCGGGCCAGGCGCCATGGGAGAAGAGGGCCGCCAGGCCGGTGGCCGTCCACACCAGCACCGTCATGCCGAGGAGGAAGCCGAGCAGGCCGACCAGGAGGCCGTCCGGGACCCCGCCGCCCTGGCCCGCCCCCGGGGAGTCCCGGCCGTCCCGCTGGTCCGCTCGCACGCGCTGTTCTCCCTACGCCACCGTCGACTCGGAGTCGCCCAGATGCTGTTCCACGAAGGCCGCGGCCCGCTGCTCGGCCTCCAGCTCGGCGGCGCGCAGGGCGTCGTCGGCCGCCAGGTCGTCGGAGGACTGGGTCATCGCCCGGTCGGTGAAGACCAGGGCGCGTTCCGTCTCCGTGACCAGGTGTTTGACCACCTGGACGTTGCCGTTGACGTCCCAGACCGCGATGCCCGGGGTGAGCGTCGGGATGATCTCGACGGCCCAGCGCGGCAGGCCGAGGACCCGGCCGGTCGCTCTGGCCTCGTCGGCCTTCTGGGCGTAGATCGTCCTGGTGGAGGCCATCTTGAGGATCGCGGCCGCCTCCTTCGCCGCCGCGCCGTCGACCACGTCGGAGAGGTGGTGGACGACCGCGACGAAGGACAGGCCGAGGCGTCGGCCGAACTTCAGCAGCCGCTGGAACAGCTGGGCCACGAACGGGCTGTTGATGATGTGCCAGGCTTCCTCGACCAGGAAGATGCGCTTCTTGCGGTCGGGCCTGATCCAGGTGTGCTCCAGCCACACGCCGACGATCGCCATCAGGATGGGCATGGCGATGGAGTTGCGGTCGATGTGCGAGAGGTCGAAGACGATCAGCGGGGCGTCCAGGTCGATGCCGACCGTGGTCGGGCCGTCGAACATGCCGCGCAGGTCGCCGTCGACCAGCCGGTCGATGACCAGGGCGACGTCCAGGCCCCAGGCGCGTACGTCGTCTATGGCGACGTTCATCGCCTCGGCGGACTCCGGCTCGGGGTGGCGGAGTTGCTCGACGATGTCCATGAGGACGGGCTGGCGGTCGACGATGGTCTCGTTGACGTAGGAGTGGGCGACCTTGAGGGCGAAGCCCGAGCGTTCGTCCAGGCCGTGGCCGAGCGCGACCTCGATGATCGTGCGGAGCAGCGCGAGCTGGCCCGTGGTGGTGATCGCGGGGTCGAGCGGGTTGAGGCGGATGCCGTGGTTGAGCGCGGCGGTCGGGTCGAGCCGGATGGGGGTTATCCCCAGCTCCTCCGCGATGAGGTTCCATTCGCCGACGCCGTCCTCGCCCTGGGCGTCCAGGACGACGACCTGGCGGTCCTTGAAGCGGAGCTGGCGCAGGACGTACGTCTTCTCCAGCGCCGACTTGCCGTTGCCGGACTCGCCGAGGACCAGCCAGTGCGGGGCGGGGAGCTGCTGGCCGTACAGCTGGAAGGGGTCGTAGATGTAGCCCTTCCCGGAGTAGACCTCGCGGCCGATGATGACGCCGGAGTCGCCGAGGCCGGGGGCGGCCGTCGGCAGGTAGACCGCCTGGGCCTGGCCGGTGGAGGTGCGCACCGGGAGCCGGGTGGTCTCGACCTTCCCGAACAGGAAGGACGTGAAAGCCTCGGTGACGGCGGACAGCGGATCTCGCATGGAGAGCCTCTACCTTCGGATGCCGGTGGCGAACGGGAGGGTGTTCACGAACGCGCGGTGGTGCTCGCGGTCGCACCACTCCAGCTTCAGGTACGACTTGCCCGCCGAGGCGCGGATGGTGCGCTTGTCGCGGTTGAGCGCCTCGGGGGAGCGGGCGGAGACGGTGATGTAGCCGACGAGGTTGACGCCGGCGGCGCCGCTGGCGAGGTCCTCGCCGCGCTGGTCCAGGCGGGAGTTCGCGGCGACGTCGCGCGGGTCGACGGTGCGGTTCATCTTCGCGGCGCGGGACGCCTCGGCCTCGTCGTTGGTCTTCTCCGTCAGCATGCGTTCGATGGCGACCTCGGTGGGTTCGAGGTCCATGGTGACGGCGACGGTGCGGATCACGTCCGGGGTGTGGACGAGGAGGGGGGCGAGGAAGTTGACGCCGACGGGGGTCATCGGCCACTCCTTCACCCAGGCGGTGGCGTGGCACCAGGGGGCGCGGGTGGTGGACTCGCGGGTCTTGGCCTGGAGGTACGTGGGCTCCATGGCGTTCAGCTCGGCCGGCCAGGCGTTGCGCTGGGTCATGGCCTGGATGTGGTCGATGGGGTGGTCCGGGTCGTACATGGAGTGGATCAGGGAGGACAGGCGGCCCTGGCCGAGGGGCTGGCGTACCCGGATGTCGGCTTCCTGGAGGCGGGAGCAGATGTCGGTGAGCTCGCGGGCCATGACGATGGCGAGTCCGGCGTCGCGGTCGAGCTTGCGGCCGGCCTGGGGGCGGGCGGCGCGGGCCATGGCGTGGGCCTCGGCGGCCAGGTCGCGGCTGTAGCTCATACAGGCGACGAGGTAGGCGCGGTGCTGCTCGCTGCTGGTGGAGACCATGGACTGGAGCTGGTCGTAGGAGCTCTGGAGCCACTCGGGGGAGCGGCCGTCGCCGCGCAGGACGACGTCCTTGGCGTGGGCGTCGGGGTCGGCCGGCAGGGTGCGGGCGAGCATCTGCAGGCGGGTGACGAAGCCGTCGCCGTTGGCCACGTGCTTGAGGAGGGTGCCGAAGCGGTCGACGAGGGCTTCCTGGTCCTCGGAGTCGCGCAGGCCGACGCCGGGGCCCTCGATCTCGATGGCGGCGGTGACGGTCTTGCGGTCCGCGTGCAGCAGTACGGCGATCTCGTCGGGCCCGAAGGGGGCGGCGAGCCAGGTGATGCGGCCGATGCCCGGGGGCGGGCCGATCTCGACCTCGCGGCCGTCCATGCGGGTGCCGGACTCCATGACGGGCGAGCGGTAGACGGACGCGCGCTTCACGGTGCGCTTGTAGGAGCGGTTGATCTCGAACCACTTGTAGAAGGTGCGGCGCTTGTACGGCACGTAGACCGCGGCGAGCGCGAGCATCGGGAAGCCGCTCAGGAGCGCGATGCGCAGGGGGAGGGCGGGGACGAGGAGGCCGCACATCATGCCGAGGAACGCGCCGGCGACGATCAGGGCGATCTCACCGGACTCGCGGTTGCGGCCGATGATCGCGTTGGGCCGGGCGCGGCCGATGAGATACGTACGGCGGGGCGTGACCGGATGGGACATGTGGGCCTCGGTCGTCAACGCCCTTCACCTCCAGAGCGGTTGGTGCTGCTGTTGCGGGTGTTGCCGGCGTGCGGGGTGTTGGCAGGGCTGGGCGCGCGGGGCGCCGGGGCCGCGGCGGGGGCGCTCTGGGGGGTGCGGCCGCTGTGGGCGGCGACGCCGCCGGAGGCCGGGTTGGCGGGGCGGGGCTGGCTCGCGCCCTGTCCGCCGCCCGCGTTGCTGTCGGCGCGCGCGCTGTGCGTCTTGATGCCCTGGGCGACGAGGGTGGCGGGGGAGCTGATGACGGCCGCGGCCTTGTTCTCGGCGCCCTGCATGATGCGGTTGTTGCGGGAGCCGGCGATGTCGTCGCCGAAGCCGGGGACGAAGCGGTAGATCATCGCGCTGGCGAAGATGGCGAGCAGGATGATCGACAGGCCGGAGACCACGGCGGAGAAGGCGTCCGGGCCGTTGTCGCCCGCGAGGGCGCCGGCCAGGCCGAGCACGATGACGATGACCGGCTTGACCAGGATGACGGCGATCATGATGCCGGCCCAGCGGCGGACGTGCCCCCACAGGTTCTTGTCGACGAGGCCCGCGTAGACGACGGTGCCGAGGAGGGCGCCGACGTAGAGCAGGGCGGCGCGGATGACGAGTTCGAGCCAGAGGACGCCCGCGGCGAGGATGCTGACCAGGGAGACGATGACCAGCATGATGGGGCCGCCGCCGATGTCGTCGCCCTTCTCCAGGGCGGCGGAGAAGGTGCCGAAGAACGTGTCGGCCTGGTCGCCGGTGGCTTTCGCCAGCACGTCCGTGACGCCGTCCGCGGCGGAGACGACGGTGTAGAGGATCAGGGGGGTGAAGGCGGAGGCCAGCACCGTGAGCCAGAGGAAGCCGACGGCTTCGGAGATGGCGGTGGTGAGGGGGACGCCGCGCACCGCGCGCTTGGCGACGGCGAGGAGCCACAGGACCAGGGTGAGGATGGTGGAGGCGGCGAAGACGACGGCGTACTGCTGGAGGAACTTCTGGTTCGTGAAGTCGACGTTCGCCGTGTCCTTCACCGCGTCGCTCAGCTTCCCGATCGTCCAGGAGGCGGCGTCGGCGCAGCCCTTGGCGAGGGAGGAGAGGGGGTCGAGGGAGGAGGTGAGGGGGTTGTCGGTGAGGCCCTTGCGGGAGGCTCCGCCGTTGTCCTCTTTTTCGCAGAACTGCTTGGCCGCGCCGCGGATCAGGTCGCAGGCGTCGTTGGTCGGGCTAGGTGAGGGGCTGGGCGCTGCGGCGGCGCGGGTGGCCAGCAGCACGGCGGCCGCCTGCATGGTCGTCAGGACCGCCGTGAACCTGAGGATGCGGTGGTTAGCGCGCATACGTGAACCCTCCGAACTCCTCGACGGCCTTCGTCATGTCGTTGGCGGTGGAGGCCCGCTGATCGCGTCCCACGGGGACGGGGCCGTCCTTCTGCCGGAAGTCGTTGATCTTCCAGTCGCCCTCGGTCCACCGCAGCTCGTACGTCGTGGTGTACCAGCTCTCGGTGACAGGGTTCTTCGAGGTCTCGCCGGACAGGCCGAACAGCGAGGTGTACCAGACCTCCACCGTGGCGCTGTCCTGCGCGGACGCGGTGGTCTTGGTGCCGACCGGGATGGTCCGGGAGACGAACGTCTGGCCCTTGGGGGCGCTGCCGTCCTTGGCCAGACCGATATTGGCGAGGAAGCCCTCGTCCGAGTAGGCGCGGTCCATGGCCGACTGTTTGGCCGATGCCGCGTTCGCGGCGTAGACCGTGTCCACGATCTGGTGCCGCCACCCGGTGTCGAACATCTCCGCCGACCCCAGCGCCACCGCATAGTTCGCCGCCGCGCTCTCCGCCCCCTGTTTCGTGTGGGGGAAGTTCGTGGGGATGCCGTTCTGGGTGGTGGGGACCGGGGACTGGCCCGTGGCGGCTGTGGGGGCGGCGGCGTTGTTGTTCGGGGCGCCCTGGGCGGGGGTCTCGTCGGGCGGGGAGTTGTCCCGGTTGGCGAAGGCGATGGCCGCGATGAGCAGGACCACCACGCCGACGACCATGACGAGGCTGCGGGAGGAGGAGCGCGGGCCGCGGCGGGGTGCGCCGCCGTAGGGGTCGCCCTCCGGCAGGTGGGTGCGGGTGTGCCCGGTGTCGGGATAGCCGTGCTCGCCTGAGGTGCTCATGCCGCGTACGCCCTCTCCGCCTCGTGTTCATACGACGGTAGCCGGGCTGGTTCGCGCGCGGGCGCGGTGTGGTGACTCGACATCAGGGAAACGCAACCTCAGCCGGTGGACGCGACGGACGGGTGGGGGACGGGGCGTCAGACGGCCATGCCGTACACGATGGTGAACAGCGTGCCGAGGGAGCCGATGATGAACACCCCGGTGAGACCCGCGATGATGAGTCCCTTGCCCTGTTCCGCGCTGAAGGTGTCCCGCAGCGCGGTGGCGCCGATGCGCTGTTTGGCCGCGCCCCAGATGGCGATTCCGAGGCAGAGCAGGATGGCGACGGCCATCACCACCTCGATCATCACCTTCGCCTCGTTGCCCAGGCTGCCGAAAGGCCCCCAGTCCGGAGCGATCCCGCCGATGATGGTGTTGATGTCTCCCTTGTCGGCCGCAAAGAGCATGTAAGTCACCGCCCCTGGTGGGTAGTTGTGCCGCTCCTCTGCGGTGTGCAGAGGTCAGGACTCATTGTCGCCGACAACGACGCCTTCGTATGTCGACTTGGCGGCATTCACTGGCGGGTCTCGTACATTCGGCGCGTACGGTCACTCTGTGTATCACGGCAGGTCACGCCGGGCAATGACGCGAGAGCGAAACCTGTGGCGTGGTTCCGTCGTTGAGCCCTCTTACGATCCTTCAGTTCCCGGCGCCGGTACCGGAGGCCGGCCGGGTGAGGCGTCGAGACGATGTTCTCACGGGGCGTCAGCGGGGCTTGAGTCCGTGCAGCAGCAGGTGGACGTGGGTGTCGAGCCCGGCGAGGGCCTCCTCGGCGTCCAGGGCGCAGCCGGCGATGAGGGCGGCGAGGCCGTGCAGGCTCGCGGCGGCGACGAGGGTGATGCGCTCGGGGTCGCCCTGGACGATCTCGCCGCGTTCCTGGGCGTCGGTGAAGGCGCGGGTGAGGGAGCCGAGGGTCTGGTCGACGGCGGCGGCGAGCCGGTCGGAGCTGTCGGGGTCGTGCTTGCGCGCGAACATCAGCTCCAGCAGTTCGGGATTGTCGACGGCGAAGCCGAGGTAGGCGCGGGCCAGGGCGGTCATGTGCTGCTGGAAGTCCGCGCCGGGGGCGTCGGCGCCCGCGGCGGCCAGGGCGCGGTCCAGGCGCTGGTAGCCGTCGAGGGCGAGGGCGTCGAGGAGGGCCTGCTTGTCCTTGAAGTGGCGGCCGGGGGCGGCGTGGCTGACGCCGGTCGCGCGGGCCAGCTCGCGCAGGGAGAGGGCGCCGGCGCCCTTCTCGCGCAGGGTGCGTTCCGCGCTCTCCAGCAGGGCGGCGCGCAGGTCGCCGTGGTGGTACGGGCGGCTCGTGGGGATGCGCGGCATGAGTGTCATCGTATCCCGATGTTGTCGGCGCCAGCTTTGTTGGCGGTGGCATCTTTGTTGTCGTTGACATCATTGTTGGCGTTGCCTACATTGTGGGGCATGGCCGAGACGAGCGGAGCGCGCACCGCGCGCCAGTGGAACGTTGACCGGATGCCCGACCTGAGCGGCCGTACGGCCGTGGTGACGGGAGCCAACAGCGGGATCGGCTTCGCCGCCGCCTCCGCGCTGGCGCGGGCCGGGGCGCACGTGGTGTTCGCCGTGCGGGACCTGGCGCGGGGCGCCGCCGCCGCGGGCCGGGCGGGCGGCAGTACCGAGGTGCGCCGCCTGGACCTGGCGGACCTGGACTCGGTGCGGGAGTTCGCCGGGGAGTGGGACCGCCCGCTGGACCTGCTGGTCAACAACGCGGGCGTGATGATGCTCCCCGAGGGGCGGACCAGGCAGGGCTTCGAGACCCAGTTCGGCACCAACCACCTCGGCCACTTCGCCCTGACCAACCTGCTGCTGCCCCAGGTCACCGAGCGCGTGGTGACCGTCTCCTCGGGCCTGCACCGGGGCGGCGACGGCCGGATCAGCTTCGACGACGTCAACCTGCGCGGCCGCTACACCCCGACCCGCGCCTACGCCCAGTCCAAGCTGGCCAACCTGCTGTTCACCCTGGAGCTCCAGCGGCGCCTGGCCGAGGCCGGTTCGCCGGTGCGTGCCCTCGCGGCCCACCCCGGATACGCGGCCACCAACCTCCAGAGCCACGCGGCCAGCCCGCTGGCCCGTGCCTTCATGGGCATCGGCAACAAGGTGTTCGCCCAGGACGACAAGGGCGGCGCGCTGCCCACCCTGTACGCGGCCACCGAGGACCTGCCGGGCGCGTCCTACGTCGGCCCCGGCGGCCTCGGCGAGATGCGCGGCGCCCCCGCCCTGGTCGGCCGCAGCGCGGCGGCGAGCGACCCGGTGGCGGCCCGGCGGCTGTGGACGCTGTCCGAGGAGCTGACCGGGGTGGCCTGGGGGCTCGGGGCGCCCGCGGCCGGGGACGTCGACAGGGTGTGACCGCGGGGCGGGACCGGCGCCGGCGGGGGAGCCCGGTCACCTCGCGGCCCGCTGCTCGGCGTGGTCGGGGTGCTCGGCGGGTACGAGCGGGGCGGCCGGACGGCGGACGTCTCCTGCAGCGTGGTGCTGGGGAGCGGGGCCGCCGCGCTGTACCGGAGGGCCACCGGGTCCTGACGGGGCGTCGGAGGGGCCGTGGATAGGCCGAATTGTTGGCCTGCGGCGCGGGCGCGGGCCGAAAGCGGCCTTGAACCGGCCTGTTATGGGGGAGGGTTGACCCGTGCGCAAAGTATGGGTGGCCGGGGGAGCCGCGATCGGGCTCGGTCTGAGTTTCGTGATGCTGCTCGTCGTCGGGGTGTACATCGTCGCGGGGAACCTCGCCGGCGGGATCGCCGCCGGCGGTGTCGGGCTGGCCAAGGGCGCCGTCCCGGCCGCGTACCAGACCCTGGTGCAGAAGTGGGGCAATCTCTGTCCCGCCATCAACCCCGCCCTGCTGGCGGCGCAGTTGTACCAGGAGAGCGGGTTCAACCCCGGGGCCCGCAGTCCCGCCAAGGCGCAGGGGATAGCGCAGTTCATCCCCGGCACCTGGGCGACGCACGGGGTGGACGGGGACGGTGACGGGGACCGGGACGTGTGGGACCCGGACGACGCGATCCCGTCGGCCGCCTCCTACGACTGCGAACTGGCCAAGTACGTCAAGGACGTTCCCGGTGACGTCTCGGCCAACATGCTGGCCGCCTACAACGCGGGCGCGTACGCGGTCATCCGGTACGGGGGTGTGCCGCCGTACCGGGAGACCCGGAACTACGTGAAGACGATCACGACGCTCTCCAAGAGCTTCGCCGCGCCGGTCGCCCGCGTCGACCCCTCGCGGCAGGCGGCCGGGGCCATCGCCTACGCGCAGAGCAAGCTCGGCACCCCCTACCTGTGGGGCGGCACCGGCACGAGCGCGCAGAACGGGCGCTTCGACTGCTCGGGGCTGACCCAGGCGTCGTACGACAGCGTCGGGATCAAGCTGCCCCGGGTGGCGAACGACCAGTACAACGCGGGACCGCATCCCGCGCGCAGCGAGCTGCTCCCCGGCGACCTGGTGTTCTTCTCGCACGATCCGAACGACTCGCGGGCCATCCACCACGTGGGCATCTACGTCGGCGGCGGTTACATGATCGACGCGCCGCGCACCGGCGCGGTGATCCGGTTCGACCCGATCGACGGTGGTGACTACTTCGGGGCCACCCGGGTCACCGAGGATGGCGCGAAAGCGCTGCCCACCCGGGTGTAGCTGAGCGTCAACCCACCCCCTGAGCTGCGTGTACGGGTATCTCTTCGATAACGTCTGAGTGATCATTCCGTGGAAGGTGGAACGTATTCACAGGTGCTGTGCGTTCCTGTTCACGTAGCCGAGCAGACGTCAGTGCGCCAGTGCACCGGAAGCGGATCTACGAAACACGGGGGGTTGGCGCGACGCACACTGGGTGCGTCCGGTACGACGACGAAGGGGCCGCAGCACCATGGCTGTACTCGCCGAATCCGGATCGAACCCCGACGTCGAGTTGCTCTACGACATCAACGGCCTGGCGAAGGCCGCTCCGCACTGGTTCGACCGGGTCATGGAGTTCGTCGGTGAGTACGGGCTGCCGGTGGCGATGGTCCTGCTGGTCCTGGCGTGCTGGCTGACGGTCAGGCGCAAGGGCGGCCCGGACGCGGTGGCGTCGGTGACCGCGCTGGTGTGGGCGCCGCTCGCGGCGGCCGTGGCCGTGCTGGTGAACGCGCCCATCCGGGGCTTCGTGGAGCGGCCCCGGCCCTTCCTGGACCACCAGGGGCTCGAGGTCCTCATCGCGGGCAAGAGCGACTACTCCTTCGTCAGCGACCACGCGACGATCACCATGGCCCTCGGCGTCGGCCTCTTCGTCGCCAACCGCCGCTTCGGCATCGCCGGTATCGCGCTCGCGCTGCTGGAGGGCTTCTGCCGGGTCTACATGGGCGTGCACTACCCGACCGACGTGATCGGCGGCTTCGCCCTCGGTACGGCGGTCGCGCTGCTGCTGTCCCCGCCCGCGACGGCGCTGCTCACCCCGCTGGTGCGGGCCATCGCCCGGTCCCCGCGCGCGGGATGGCTGGTGAGCGGCCGCCCCGTGGGCGGTGAGCGCGGCGGCGCGCTGTTCTCCGGCGGGCGCGAGCCGGCCGGCGCGGGGGAGAAGGACCTGGCCGCGTAGGCGGCGCACGGAGTTCGGCGGAAGGCCGCGGCGCACGCTCGCCGCGGCCTTCCGGCATGTCAGAGGCCCTGGGCGTACCCGAAGAACCGGTCGGGGTCGTAGCGCCGCTTCACCTCGACGAGCCGGGTGCCCGCGTCGCCGTAGTACGCCCGGCGCCAGTCGGTCAGGGCGGCGTCGGTGTAGTTCTGGTAGGCGGCGCCGGAGGCGTAGGGGCGCATCGCGGTGTGGGCGGAGTCCAGCCAGGAGCGGGCGGCGGTGCCGGAGGTGCCCGCTTCCCAGGAGGCGAGGTACTGGGCCAGCATCCGGGAGCGGCGGTGCACGAAGGCGGTCGCGGTGGGGGAGACGCGGTTGACGGCGCCGCCCAGCGCGGTGAGCGCCACACTGCCCGCGCCGCCGGACATCGCGGCGACCCGCTTCAGCAGCGTCGCCACGCCCGCCTCGGGCAGTGAGCGGTCGAAGAAGCCGGAGCGGGCCGCGTAGGTCTCGCGGCCGAGGGCGCCGCTCGGGGAGCGGCCCGGGGTGGTGCCGGGCAGGTGGCACCGGGCGTCGGTGGCGAAGGCCGAGCAGCCGGCGTAGACCTCCATCGCCTCCTCGTAGCCGCGGCGGCGGACGGTGACCGCCGAGGCGTCGGCGCCCGCGCGGTGGGCGAGGCGGTCCACGGCGTTCTCCAGGTCGTCCCGGCTGCCCAGCGAGAAGCAGGACAGGGAGACGGTCGGGGCGCGTCCCCGGTCGCGTTCGAGGTGCAGCGCGGACCAGATCTCGTCGGGCTGGGCGGGGCCCCACTCCTGCCAGGCCCGGAGCACCGCCGCCGCCCGCGCCCACGGCCAGCGCAGGGAGGCGGTCACCGCCTGCGGGGCGGGGTGCGTGGTGAAGCGCAGCCCGGTGACGACGCCGAAGTTGCCGTTGCCCGCGCCGCGCAGCGCCCAGAACAGGTCGGCGTTCTCGTGGGCGTCGGCGGTGAGGGTGCGGCCGTCCGCCGTGACCAGGGTGGCCTGGGTGAGGTTGTCGCAGGTCAGACCGTAGGCGCGGGAGGCGACGCCGTGGCCGCCGCCGAGGGCCAGGCCGGATATGCCGACGGTGGGGCAGGAGCCGGCCGGTATGGTCACGCCCTTCGCCGCGAGCGTCCGGTAGACGTCGATCAGCTTGGCCCCGGCGCCCACCTCGGCCTGCCCGCCCGAGACGCTCACCCGGTTCAGGGCGGAGACGTCGACGATCAGGCGGCCGTCGCCGGAGGAGTAACCGGCGTAGGAGTGGCCGCCGTTGCGGATGGCCACCTTGATCCGGCGGGCCCGGGCGAAGGCGAGCAGGGTGCGGATGTCGGCGGGGTGGGCGGCGTAGGCGACGGCGGCGGGGCGCAGGGTGTCGAAGCGGGTGTTGTAGAGGCGGCGGGCCGAGGTCCAGGCCGCCTCGCCGGGGCGGACGAGGGTGCCGTCGAGGTCGCGGGCGAGGGCGCCCCAGCCGGCGGCGGCCCGGGCGGACGCGGTACGGGCCGCGGCGGGCCGGGAGACGGCGCCGGAGCCGGTGCCCGGGCCGGAGGGGCCCGGCCGGGCGAGGTCCCCGCCGCCGGCACCGCATCCGGTGAGCGCGGTCAGGGCGGTGGCACCGCCTGTGAGAAACGTCCGCCGGTCCATGTCCCTCGCCGTCCCTCGACTTGTCCCGTACCGGGCCGGGTGGCCCTTCCTGGAGCCAGACGGCGAGCGGGGGGTCCGGGTTCCGGCGGGGGGCGGGAACGCGTCACCGCCGAGACGTCCGTGTGTCCTGGCCGTGAGGGTTCCGTCACCTCACCGGGCCGACGGCAGGGGTTCACCCCTCGTTCACTTCGGGCCATCGGCGGCTTCACCTGTTCTGCCTAATTTCGGCCGTAGCCGGTGCGGAGTGCGGACAGGATGCACTCGCGTACCACCCGACATCGCACGCCGCCCTTCGCGGCGGCTCCTGGAAGGAACTTCCGAACGTGAAGCTTCAGCGCAAGAACCGGCTGCGCGCCCTCTCGCTCGGTGCGGTCGCCGTCTCCGGTGCCCTGGCCCTGACGGCGTGCGGTTCCGACGACACGGGCACGCAGACGACCGGCGGCTCGTCCTCGGCCGCCGCCGGTTCGGTCAAGTGCGACGGTGCCAAGGGGCAGTTGCTGGCCGACGGCTCCTCGGCGCAGAAGAACGCGATCGACGCGTGGGTGAAGAACTTCTCCCAGGCGTGCGGTGTGCAGATCAACTACAAGGGCGCCGGCTCCGGTGCCGGTGTCACCTCGTTCAACCAGGGGCAGATCGCCTTCGCCGGTTCCGACTCCGCTCTGAAGCCGGAGGAGGTCGTCGCCTCCAAGAAGGTCTGCAAGGGCGGCCAGGGCATCGACCTGCCGATGGTCGGCGGCCCGATCGCGCTCGGCTACAACGTGCCCGGCGTGGACGACCTGGTGCTGGACGCCCCGACGCTCGCCAAGATCTTCGACAGCAAGATCCAGAAGTGGAACGACCCGGCCATCAAGAAGCTGAACCCCTCGGCGAAGCTGCCCGACCTGAAGATCCAGGCGTTCCACCGCTCCGAGGACTCCGGCACCACCGACAACTTCACCAAGTACCTGATCGCCACCACCCCGGACAACTGGAAGTACGAGGGCGGCAAGGCGTGGCAGGCCAAGGGCGGCCAGGCGGCCTCCGGGTCGGCCGGTGTGGCCCAGGGCGTCAAGCAGAACCAGGGCGCGATCGGCTACTTCGAGCTGTCCTACGCCAAGGACATGACCACCGTGGCCATCAACACCGGCGCCAAGACCCCGGTGAAGCCCTCCACCGAGTCCGCCACCGCCGACATCGCGGCCGCCAAGGTCATCGGCACCGGCAAGGACCTCGCCCTCCAGCTCGACTACAAGACCAAGGCCGAGGGCGCCTACCCGATCACCCTGGTCACGTACGAGATCGTCTGCGACAAGGGCAACAAGCCCGAGACGCTGGCCGCGACCAAGGCGTTCCTGACCTACCTCGCCAGCGAGGACGGCCAGAAGGTGCTCGTGGAGAACGACTACGCGCCCATCCCCGAGGAGATCATCGCCAAGGTCCGCACGACCGTCGACGGCCTGAGCTGACCTGATTCCGCGTGTGCGCTCCGGCCCCCGTCCGCGGGGCCGGGCGCACCGTCCGGTGCACCGCCGCCCGGAGCCGTACCCCGCGTACGGCTCCCGCGAGCCGCCCCGCGCGGCTCAGCAGACCGGAGAACCCGATGGACATATCGACGACCACCCACGCACCCCCCTCCGCCCCGCGGCCCGGCGCCGACGCGCGGCGGACCGCCCGCGGCGTGACCCGCCCCGGCGACCGGATCTTCCTGGCCCTCTCGCGCGGCTCGGGCATCCTGCTGCTGGTGATCATGGCCGCGATCGCGGTCTTCCTCACCTACCGCGCCTGCCTGGCGATCAGCGCCGACGACGGCAACTTCCTGACCACCTTCGAGTGGAACACCAACACCGACCCGCCGGTCTTCGGCATCGCGGTGCTGGCCTTCGGCACGGTCGTCTCCTCGGTGGTGGCCATGGCGCTGGCGCTGCCGGTCGCGGTCGCCATCGCGCTGTTCCTCACCCACTACGCCCCGCGCCGGCTCAGCGGCCCGATCGCCTACGTGATCGACCTGCTCGCCGCCGTGCCCTCGATCGTCTACGGCCTGTGGGGCGCCCTGATCCTGGTCCCGCACATGCAGGGCCTGTACGGCTGGCTGGACCGGTACCTCGGCTGGACCGGGATCTTCGCCTGGAACGGCGGCGCCCCGCGCGCGATGCTCACCGTCGGCATCCTGCTGGCGATCATGATCCTGCCGATCATCACCAACGTGAGCCGCGAGGTCTTCCGCCAGGTGCCCCGGACGCACGAGGAGGCCGCGCTGGCCCTGGGCGCCACCCGCTGGGAGGTCGTCCGCATGGCGGTGCTGCCCTTCGGGCGCTCCGGAGTCATCTCGGCCGCGATGCTCGGCCTCGGCCGCGCCCTCGGCGAGACGATGGCCGTGGCCACCGTGCTCTCCCCGAGCTACGACATCCAGGCCAGCCTGCTCGACCCCGGCGGCGGCACCTTCGCCCAGAACATCGCCTCCAAGTTCGGTGAGGCGTCCGTGCAGGGCCGGGACGCGCTGATCGCCTCCGGTCTGGTCCTGTTCGTCATCACCCTGCTGGTCAACGGCGCGGCCCGCGCGATCATCGCCCGCCGCAAGGAGTACTCGGGGGCCAACGCATGAGCACCGCACTGAATCCCCGCGACGGCGCCGGTGTGCGGCGCGGCGCCGGGCTGCCGAAGTGGTCCCTTTGGGCCGTCGCGGCCGGGTCGCTCGCCCTGGCCGCGGGCATCGGACTGGTGGCCGGACTCACCAGCCACGTGCAGTGGGGCCTGATCGCCGCGCTGCTGTTCGTCCTCGGCACCTACGTGGCCGCCGCCCGCGCGGAGGGCCGCCGACAGGCCAAGGACCGGGTCGCCACCGCGCTGGTCTGGGTGGCGTTCCTGCTGGCCGTCGTTCCGCTGGTGTCGCTGGTCTGGACGACCGTCTCGCGCGGTGTGAAGGTCCTCGACGGCTACTTCCTCAGCCACTCCATGGGCCTGGTCGCCGACTCCGAGCCCGGCGGCGGCATCTACCACGCCATCCTCGGCAGCCTGGAGCAGGTCGGCCTCGCCACCGCCATCGGCGCCCCCGTCGGTGTGCTCACCGCGATCTACCTGGTGGAGTACGGCCGGGGCCGGCTCGCCCTGGCGGTGACCTTCTTCGTCGACGTGATGACGGGCATCCCGTCCATCGTCGCGGGCCTGTTCATCCTCAGCCTGATGCTGATCCTCGACCTCCAGCCCTTCGGGTTCGCCGGTTCGCTGGCCCTGGCGATCCTGATGATGCCGGTGGTGGTGCGCTCCACCGAGGAGATGCTGAAGCTGGTCCCGAACGAACTGCGCGAGGCGTCCCTGGCGCTCGGCATCCCGAAGTGGCGGACCATCCTCAAGGTGGTCCTGCCGACCTCGCTCGGCGGCATCACGACCGGCGTCATGCTGGCCGTCGCCCGGATCGCGGGCGAGACCGCGCCGGTGCTGCTGCTGGTGTTCGGCAACCCCTTCATCAACGCCAACCCCTTCGAGGGCGCCCAGGCGTCGCTGCCGCTGTACATCTACCAGCAGTACGCGCAGAGCGCGGGCGCGGGCGCGGCCTACGACCGTGCCTGGGCCGCCTCGCTGACGCTGATCGCGTTCGTGATGATCCTCAACCTGGTGGCCCGCGGCATCGCCCGCTGGAAGGCCCCCAGGACCGGTCGCTGACCGCGGCCCCCCTCAGTGACCGACTGGAAGTAGTGAAGCAATGGCCAAGCGAATCGATGTGAGCGGACTCACCGCCTTCTACGGCGCCCACAAGGCGATCGAGGACATCTCGATGACCGTGGAGCCGCGTTCGGTGACGGCGTTCATCGGCCCCTCCGGCTGCGGCAAGTCGACGTTCCTGCGCACCCTGAACCGGATGCACGAGGTGACCCCCGGCGGCCGGGTCGAGGGCAAGGTGCTGCTGGACGACGAGGACCTGTACGGCAGCGGCGTCGACCCGGTGTCGGTGCGGCGCGAGGTCGGCATGGTGTTCCAGCGCCCGAACCCGTTCCCCACCATGTCGATCTTCGAGAACGTGGCGGCGGGCCTGCGCCTGAACGGCGGGTACCGCAAGAGCGAGCTGGACGACGTGGTGGAGAGGTCGCTGCGCGGCGCCAACCTGTGGAACGAGGTCAAGGACCGGCTGAACAAGCCCGGCTCCGGCCTCTCCGGCGGCCAGCAGCAGCGGCTGTGCATCGCGCGGGCCATCGCCGTGGAGCCCCGGGTGCTGCTGATGGACGAGCCCTGCTCCGCGCTCGACCCGATCTCCACCCTCGCGATCGAGGACCTGATCGGCGAGCTGAAGGAACGCTTCACGATCGTCATCGTGACGCACAACATGCAGCAGGCGGCGCGCGTCTCGGACCGTACGGCCTTCTTCAACCTGGCCGGGGTGGGGCAGCCGGGCCGGCTGGTGGAGATCGACGACACCGAGCGGATCTTCGCCAACCCGTCGGTGCAGGCCACGGAGGACTACATCTCGGGCCGCTTCGGCTGAGCCGGTGAGAGCCCCTCGCGGTGTTGCGTGGCGGTGCCGCCGCGAGGAAACGAGAAGGGCCCGCTCCCGGTGTTCCGGGGGCGGGCCCTTGCTCCGTCGGGCGGCCGGGGCCTACAGCACGGCCAGGTTGACCAGCTCGAAGGCGCCCGCCGCGACCAGTGCGGCGGCCGGCATGGTGATGAACCAGCCGAGCACGATGTTCTTGGCCACGCCCCAGCGGACCGCGTTGACCCGCTTGGTCGCGCCCACACCCATGATCGCCGAGGTGATGACGTGGGTGGTGGAGATCGGCGCCTTGAACAGGAACGCCGTGGTGAACATGATCGACGCGCCGGTCGCCTCGGCGGCGAAGCCCTGCGGCGGGTCCAGCTCGATGATCTTGCGGCCCAGGGTGCGCATGATGCGCCAGCCGCCGGCGTAGGTGCCGAGCGACAGCATCAGCGCGCAGGAGATCTTGACCCAGACCGGGATCGGGTCGCCGAAGGTCTCGTTGCCGGAGATCACCAGGGCGAGCACCACGACACCCATGGTCTTCTGCGCGTCCTGGAGACCGTGGCCGAGCGCCATGCCAGCGGCCGAAACCGTCTGGGCTATGCGGAACCCGCGCTTGGCCTTGTGCGGGTTGGCCTTGCGGAAGATCCACAGGATGGCCGTCATCACCAGGTAGCCGCCGATCAGACCGACGACCGGGGAGAGGAACATCGGGATGACGATCTTCTCGACGACGCCGCTCCACAGCACGTCGATGCCGCCCGCCAGCGCCGCGCCCACCATGCCGCCGAACAGCGCGTGGGAGGAGGACGAGGGCAGGCCGAAGTACCAGGTGGCGAGGTTCCAGACGATCGCGCCGATCAGCGCGGCGAAGAGGATGCCCATCCCCCTGGAGCCGTGCGGGGTCTCGATCAGGCCCTCGGAGACGGTCTTGGCGACACCGGAGCCGAGGAAGGCGCCGGCGAGGTTCATCACGGCCGCCATGGCCAGCGCGGCGCGCGGGGTGAGCGCGCGCGTCGACACCGAGGTGGCGATGGCGTTGGCGGAGTCGTGGAAGCCGTTCGTGTACGTGAAGATGAGCGCGACCCCGACGGTCACGATCAGAGCGAAGGTGTCCATCGACGCCTCAGGACTCCTTGACGGCGATGGTCTCCACCGTGTTCGCCACGTGCTCGAACGCGTCCGCCGCCTCCTCGAGCACGTCCACGACCTGCTTGAGCTTCAGCACCTCGATGGCGTCGTACTTGCCGTTGAAGAGCTGGGCGAGCAGCTTGCGGTGGATCTGGTCGGCCTGGTTCTCGAGCCGGTTGACCTCGATCCAGTACTCGGTGAGGTTGGACATGGTGCGCAGGTTCGGCATGGCCTCCGCCGTCAGCACCGCGGCCCGGGCCAGCACCTCGATCTGCTGCTCGACGCCCTTCGGCAGCTCCTCGATGTTGTAGAGGACGACGAGATCGACGGCCTCCTCCATGAAGTCCATGATGTCGTCGAGCGACGAGGCGAGGTTGTAGATGTCCTCGCGGTCGAACGGCGTGATGAAGGAGGAGTTCAGCTGGTGGAAGATCGCGTGCGTGGCGTCGTCACCGGCGTGTTCCGCGGCCCGCATACGCTCTGCGATCTCGGCTCGGGCGGAGGAGTCCGCCCCGAGCAGTTCCATCAGGAGCTTCGAGCCGGTGACGATGTTGTCCGCGGACGCGGCGAACATGTCGTAGAAGCTCGTCTCCCTGGGGGTCAGACGAAAGCGCACGTGTGGTCCTCGGGATGCTTTGGTTTCGGTCAGGCTGATGCTAGGCGCATCATCCGGCCACGGCTATCGGGCCATCCCCCAGTGTCGCCCATCGGGCACAGTGCTCGGCACGGGGGACCTTCGACCGGTCCGCTACCCCGCGAAGTTCGTTACGATATACCCACCAGGGGTATCTGTCCCCGCCCGTCCCGAGATGGAGGCCCGCGATGACGACGACCGAGGCCGGCGCCACGCACGGTTACCACCACCAGAAGGACGAGCACCTCAAGCGGCTGCGCCGGATCGAGGGCCAGATCCGGGGGCTCCAGCGCATGGTGGAGGAGGACACGTACTGCATCGACGTACTCACGCAGGTCTCCGCGTCCACCAAGGCCCTGCAGTCCTTCGCGCTGCAGCTGCTGGAGGAGCACCTGCGGCACTGCGTCGCGGACGCGGCCCTCAAGGGCGGCGACGAGATCGACGCGAAGGTGGACGAGGCGACGAAGGCGATCGGGCGCCTGCTGCGCACCTGAGGCCCAGGCGCGGTGGCCTAGGCGGCCGCCGCGCGCTCCTCGGTGACCCGGAGCACCTCGTCTATGCTCGCCAGGCTCAGCCGGTCCTCGGCGGCCGAGGCGGCGATGATCAGCTCGCCGCACAGTTCTATCTCGGCGAGGGCCACGTGGTCCTGCACCGCCGTACCGCCGACCGGAGCCACGCGCGTCACCTCATTCTGGTCTTCCCTGCCGGTACCGGCTTCCTAGAGTAGGGATCGCGCCACTCGCCGCGCATGGCACGGACGGGCTAGTCCACGCGTGACGGCACGGACTAGTCGGCCGGGACCCCCTCGCCCTCCGCGATCCGGCCCGCGTAGATGTCCGCCGGGCGGGGCAGCTCCACCTCGACCCGGGTGCCGAAACCGTGCAGCAGGGTGGTGGAGGCGACGGCCACGGCCGCGGCCTCAGGGCCGTTGACGAAGCTGAAGCTCTGGCGGAGCTTGCGGACGCGGCCCTCGTCGTCGAGATACGCGTCGAACGGGACCTCGGCGGTGGCGAACCCTTTCGCCGCCGCCGCGAGCGGGCCCCGGTTGTCCGCCGAGGCCGCGCGGGCCGCGCTCGCCAGGTCGGCGGTGCCCCGGTAGTGCCGTACGGAGGTGCCGCCGACGGTCGTGCGGCCCACGAGGACCGCCGTACGCGTCCCGCGCAGCACCTCGGCCGCCGCGTACGGGTCGGTCGCGCCGCCGGTGACCAGATTGCCGTCGGCGACCGTCGCCGTCTCCACCCGGACCCATTTGTCGGCGGGCACGCCCGCGCCCCGGTTCTTCATGAACAGGGCGCCGGGCGCGAGGAGTTCGGTGATGGGCCGGTGTTCCGGGGTGCCGGTGGGGTCGGCCGGGAGCACGACGGTCAGCCGGCCGACGCGGCGCCCGAAGTCGTAGACGCCCTCGCCCCGGATGGTGACCCGGGTGCCGCCCGTCGCCATCTCCATGGAGGTGGCGGCCCGGGCACCGCCGGCCGCGCGCAGGGTGTCGGCGGCCTGCCGGAGCACGGCCACCGGCTCGCCGCCCGCGCCGCTCACCCCCTCGGCGGCGACCCCGCTGCCGGAACACCCCGAGGCGCCCGCCCCGAGCCCGACCGTGAGTCCCATGATCCCCACCGCGACGCCCGTCCTGCCCGCGCGCGTGTGCCGCCGCCCATCCATGGCCCGCCTAACCCCCAGCCGGTTATGTCCGTCACTGGCCCCCTGTCCTTCCGGTTAACGACGGGTAGGGAGTGCCGTCACGCGCCGTCCGGTCCCTGGGGGAGGCGGGAGGGGCTCCGTACGCGCCCCGGCGCGCGGCCGGTAGCGTGGCGCCGTGGCGTCGCAGGAGGGCCCCGAGGGGGCGCGGGAACACCGTACGGAGACGGCCGAGCAGGGGCGTTTCTGCGTGGCCCGGTGCAGTTGCGGCTGGCGCGGGCCCGCGCGGCGGGCGCGCAGCCAGGCGCGGACGGACGCGGAGGGGCACCTCGGGGACGTCTGAACGCCCCGGCGCACGCCCCCGGAGCCCGGTCCGCGCGCTCAGCGGGGTCCGAGGCGCCCGGTGAGCGCGTCGAGCAGGTCCCGGTCGCGGGCGTGGGTCAGCCGGACGCGGGCCGCGGCGAGCGGCAGCCACAGCACGCGGTCCACCTCGGAATTGGGCGCGAACGCCCCGGAGACGGCTTCCGCGGCCCAGTACCGCACCTCCTTGGGGCGTCCGTCGACCGGGTACCGCAGCGTCGGCAGCTCCGCCCCCGTAGCGGCCGCGTAGCCGGTCTCCTCCCGGACCTCCCGCACCGCCGCCGCGAGCGCGCTCTCACCGCGCTTGAGCTTGCCCTTGGGATGCGACCAGTCGTCGTAGCGCGGGCGGTGCACCAGACACACCTCCAGGGCGCCGGTGCCGGGGGCGCGGCGCCACAGGACGCAGCCGGCGGCGCGGACGGTCGTGCGGAGCGCGTCGGGGCCTGTGGGCACGGGATGCTCCTTCAGGGGGTCAGGGGGTGTGCTGCCAGGTCTGCTGGAAGGCGAACCGCGCCGCCTCCACCTCGTGGCGCTGGTCGGCGTGGAGCACGCCGAGGGCGTAGGCGGTGGCCGGGGTGATGCGGGGGGTGCGGGCCGCCTGGGCGGCCTCGGCGGCGGCCTCCGAGGCGTCGCGGTGCCGGGTCAGGGCCTCGGCGGCCGGGCGCAGACGCGGGTCGGCGGGGGCGGCGCCGGGGATCTCGCCCGCGTAGCGGTGCAGGCGCAGAAGCAGGCGGACCTGGTGCCAGGGGCCGTCCTGGGGGTGCGGGGCGGGGTCGGGGGAGAGGCCGTGGACCAGGGCCTGCGCGTTGTAGGGGTCCCCGGCGGTCACCAGGGGGAGGGCGGCCACGGCGCCCGCCAGGCGCTCCGCCGCGGCGTCGGCCTGCGGGCCCAGACCGGTGGCGGAGGCGGCCGGGGTGAGCGGGACGTCGCTGGCGAGCAGCGCGACCCGGTCGGCCACCGCGTGGAAGCGGGCGGAGCCCAGCGCATCCAGCGCGGCGGAGTGGGCGCGGGTACGGGTCAGGGTGAGCCTGCGCTCCAGCAGGGCGCCCGCCTTGGCCGCGCCCACGGTGAGGCTGCCGCGCTCGGCGCCGGGGGAGGGGGCACCCGCGCGGGCGGGACCGGCGTGCGCCACGGCCCGCACCGCCAGCGGAGCGGGCCCCGACAGGCGGTGCAGCGCGAGCAACAGCCGGTCCAGCCGCGCCTCCTGGGAGTGCTCCTGCGCCAGCGTGCCCGACACCCAGGCGAGTTCGGGACGCAGGGCGTCGGCCCAGGCGGGGTCGAGCAGCGCGCGGAAGGTGTGCAGGGCGGCGCTGATCCGGCGGGCCGAGCGGCGCAGGGCGCGGCCCGCGTCGCCGGCACCCTCCGCGCCACTCGGCCCGTTCCCGGTCTCCCGGTGCGAGCGGAGCGCCCGCAGGAACTCCGTCGCCTGCGACCGGAGGTACCCGGCCAGGTCGTCCCCGGTGGGGGCCGGGACCTGGCCCGGGCGGGACCGGTCAGGGTGTTGTGCTGCCACGCCGGCGCCTCCGGGCGTCAATGAGCATCTCCTGGATGTTGCGCAGGGGGTGTCCGTCGGCGTCGGCCGCGTGCCGGGTCCACTCGCCGTCGGGGCCCAGGTGCCAGGAGGCGGTGGTGTCGGACATGCCGTTGTCCAGCAGGCGGTTGAGGGTCGCCCGGTGGCTGGGGTCGGTGACGCGGACCAGGGCCTCGATCCGGCGGTCGAGGTTGCGGTGCATCATGTCGGCGCTGCCGAACCAGACTTCGGGCTCGCCGCCGTTGCCGAAGGCGAAGACGCGGGAGTGCTCCAGGAACCGGCCGAGGATGGAACGGACCCGGATGTTCTCCGAGAGCCCCTCGACACCGGGCCGCACCGCGCAGATGCCGCGCACCCAGACGTCCACCGGCACGCCGGCCTGGGAGGCCCGGTAGCAGGCGTCGATGACGGCCTCGTCGACCATGGAGTTGACCTTGATCTTGACGAAGGCCGGGCGGCCCGCGCGGTGGTGCTGGATCTCCTTGTCGATCCGCGATATCAGGCCGTCCCGCAGGGACTTGGGGGCGACCAGCAGGCGGCGGTAGGTCTCGCGGCGGGAGTATCCGGAGAGCCGGTTGAAGAGGTCGGAGAGGTCGGCGCCGACCTGCGGGTCGGCGGTGAGCAGGCCGAGGTCCTCGTACAGCCGGGCCGTCTTCGGGTGGTAGTTGCCGGTGCCGACGTGGCTGTAGCGGCGCAGGGTGTCGCCCTCCTGGCGGACCACCAGCGACAGCTTGCAGTGGGTCTTCAGGCCGACCAGGCCGTAGACGACGTGGCAGCCGGCCTCCTCCAGCTTGCGCGCCCACTTGATGTTGGCGTGCTCGTCGAAGCGGGCCTTGATCTCGACCAGGACGAGGACCTGCTTGCCGGACTCGGCGGCGTCGATCAGGGCGTCCACTATCGGGGAGTCGCCGGAGGTGCGGTACAGCGTCTGCTTGATCGCCAGCACGTCCGGGTCCTGCGCGGCCTGCTCCAGGAACGCCTGCACGGAGGTGGAGAAGGAGTCGTAGGGGTGGTGCAGCAGCACGTCCCGCTGGCGCAGCGCCGCGAAGATGTCGGGCGCGGAGGCGGACTCCACCTCGGAGAGGTCGCGGTGGGTGCCCGCGACGAACTTGCGGTACTTCAGCTCCGGGCGGTCCAGGCTGTGGATGCGGAACAGGCCGGTGAGGTCGAGCGGCCCGGGCAGCGGGTAGACCTCGGCCTCGGAGATCTTCAGCTCGCGCACCAGGAGGTCCAGCACCTCGCGGTCGATGTCCTCCTCGACCTCCAGGCGCACCGGGGGCCCGAAGCGACGCCGCATGAGTTCCTTCTCCAGCGCCTGGAGCAGGTTCTCCGCGTCGTCCTCCTCGACCTCCAGGTCCTCGTTGCGGGTGAGCCGGAAGGCGTGGTGCTCCAGCACCTCCATGCCGGGGAACAGCTCCTCCAGGTGCGCCCCGATCACGTCCTCCAGCGGGACGAACCGGCCGGGGCTGCTCTCCAGGAAGCGGGACAGCAGCGGGGGCACCTTCACCCGGGCGAAGTGCTTGTGGCCGCTGACCGGGTTGCGCACGACGACGGCCAGGTTCAGCGAGAGGCCGGAGATGTACGGGAAGGGGTGCGCGGGGTCCACGGCGAGCGGGGTCAGCACCGGGAAGATCTGGTGCCGGAACAGCGTGAACAGGCGGGCCTGCTCCTTGTCGGTCAGCTCGCTCCAGCGGACCAGGTGGATGCCCTCCTCCGCGAGCGCGGGGGCGACGTCCTCGTGGTAGCAGGCGGCGTGCCGCGCCATCAGCTCGCGCGAGCGGGACCAGATCATCTCCAGCACCTCGCGGGGCTGGAGACCGGAGGCGGAGCGGGTGGCGACGCCGGTGGCGATACGCCGCTTCAGGCCGGCGACCCGGACCATGAAGAACTCGTCCAGGTTGCTGGCGAAGATGGCCAGGAAGTTGGCGCGCTCCAGCAGCGGGGTGGTGGGGTCCTCGGCCAGCTCCAGCACGCGCTCGTTGAAGGCGAGCCAGCTGCGCTCCCGGTCCAGGAAGCGGCCCTGCGGCAGCGGGGCGCCGTCGGTGGCCCGCTCCTCGTACACGTCCAGATCGGCGTCGAGATCGGGTTCCAGGTCGGAGACGGCCGCCGCGACGGTGTGCGGGCGGTGGGCGGCGATGGAGCCCACGGGGGGCTGCGGCCGCACGGAGGTGTCGGCGGACGGGTGGGCCGGTACCTGGGCTTCTCGCTGGCTCATGAACCCATTCTTCCGCGCCAGGGGCGTTACGGCAGCGTCTGTTTTCAAGTGATCCGCCGGAACGCGCGCACCGCCTCCGGCCCCTTCGGGGCGCGGCTCGGAGCGGGGGTCCACGGGTTCCATCGCCCGAGGGTCGCAAGCGCTTCTGAATCAAGGGTTACGAGCACATGACGTGCGGGAAATCCGGGGGCGGCCCGCAGGGGACCGCCCCGGACGGTCAGCCGGTACGGCGGCGCAGCACCGCGAAGGAGGCGGCGGTGAGCAGCGCGGTCACGACCAGCAGGACCGCGCTGGTGGTGAGCTGGAGGGGCCAGTAGTGGGAGGCGGGGTGGAAGGTCACGTAGAAGTCGGTGCCGCCGTGCTGCTCGTAGATCCGCCGGCAGACGTCCATGCTTCTCGCGTGGCACTCCGGGGTGGGGATGTGCGCTCCGGTGCGGGTGACCACGCCGTGGGACAGCTCGACCCCGGTGTACAGGCCGCGGTAACCGTCCTGGAACCGCGAGACCTCGGTCACGGGTGTCCAGAGGTGGGGCATCAGCCAGTGGGCGGCGGTGAACAGCAGCGCGGTGAGTACGAGGGAGATACCGAGGGCGGGCAGGACGCGGCGCACCACCAGCCCCGTGAGGACCCCTGTCGCCAGCGCGGCCAGGCACAGGGTGACGATGACGGGGCCGTTTCCGTAGAAGGCTCGCAGCTGCCACCAGCGGTCGGCGACGCCGACCCGGCCGTCGGCCACCGACCAGGCGTACCGGTGCAGGGCCACCAGACAGGCCGCGCCCACGGCCACCGGGGCCCCCGCGGCGGCCAGCCGGGACGCCAGCCAGCGGGCGGGGGTGGCCGCCTGAGTCCAGGCCAGTGACGCGGTGCCGGACTCCATGTCCCGGCCGGTCAGCGAGGCGCCCGCCCACCCCGCCACCAGGAACGGCAGCCCCAGCAGGATCTGGCCCAGCAGGTTGGACACGTGCAGGTAGCGCATGAAGGCGCTGTCATCGGCGTCGCACGAGGCCGCACGGCACGTGTCGTACAGCCGCCAGGCGCGTGCCGCCTCGTCCGTCAGCGGCCCCGCCAGCCACAGCAGCAGCCCGATGCCCACGACCACCAGCGCCGCCCACACGATCAGCGCCCACCGGTGCAGGCGGAACGTCCAGCGGGCGGAGGCGGAAAGAGTGCTCACGCGGCGTACTCCTCGGTCGTGCTGAGCGCCGGGGCCCCGGGGCTGCGCAGGTGGGCGAGGACCAGGTCCTCCAGGGTGGGGGTCTCGGTGCTCCAGTCGCCCCGGACCGGACCCGCCGGCCGGATCAGCGCGGAGAGCTGCCGTCCGGTGGTGCGGGACTCGACCACCGTGTGCGCGGCCAGACCCTCGGTCTCGGTGGACCCGGCGACGCGCAGGTGGGCGCCGAGCAGGTCGTCGATGTCTCCGGCCAGCCGCACCCGGCCGGAGCCGACGAGCAGCAGGTGGTCGCAGGACTCCTCCACCTCGGCGACGACGTGGGAGGACATCGCGATGGTGGTGCCGTGCTCGGCGGCCGTGCCCATGAGCACGCCCATCAGGTCGTGCCGGGCCAGCGGGTCGAGGTCGGCCATCGGCTCGTCCAGCAGCAGCAGTTCGGGCCGCTTGCCGAGCGCGAGGGCGAGCGCGACGCGGGTGCGCTGGCCGCCGGAGAGGGACCGTATCCGGGTGCCGGGGTCCAGGTCGCCCGCGGCGATGATGCGCTCCGCGCCGGCCGCGTCCCAGCGGCCCGGGTTGAGGTCGGCGCCCATGCGCAGCGTCTCCGCGACCGTGAGCTGCGGGTACAGCGGCTTGGCCTGGGCGACGTAGCCCACGCGGGGCCGGGCTTCGGCGGGTGTCACACCGAGGACGTGCAACTCACCCTCAGACGGCTGGAGAAGGCCCGCCGCGATGGCGAACAGGGTGCTCTTCCCAGCCCCGTTGGGCCCCACCACGGCACACACGCGCCCGGCGGGCAGCCGGAACGCGCAGTCGCGCAGCGCCCAGTCGCCCCGCCGTCCGTACCGTCTGCCGAGGCCGACCGCCTCGATCGCGGTGTCGCTCATGAACGTTCTCCCTGGAAGCTCTTGTCGAGTACGGCCGTGAAGAGGGCCGCCATGTCGTCCCGGTCCCAGCCGGCCCCGACCGCGCGCCCCGCCCACTCCTCCAGCTCGGCCCGCAGCGGCGAGTCGGCCGGGGCGGCGCCGAGGGAGCGGCGGACGAAGGTGCCGAGGCCGCGCCGCGCCTCCACCAGTCCCTCCCGCTCCAGCTCGCGGTACGCCTTCAGGACGGTGTTGGGGTTGATGGCGGTGGCCTCCACGACCTCGCGGGCCGTGGGCAACTGGTCGCCGGGGCGCAGCAGTCCGAGGCGCAGGGCCTGCTTGGTCTGCTGGACGATCTGGACGTAGGTGGCGACCCCGCTGTGCCGGTCGATGCGGTATTCGACCACGCGCTGAACCACCCTTTCACTAATTGAGTAGTGGAAGGGTGGTGCAGAAGAGGGGCGCCCGTCAAGTCCGGACGCCCCTCAACTCATCGCTGCTCAGGGAAGGTTCACGTCTCCGTGCGGTACATCAGGTCTGTCTCGTGGGTGGTGAAGCCCAGGCGTTCGTAGACCGAGACCGCCGCCTTGTTGTCCGCGTCGACGTAGAGCATCGCGGCCGGCAGGCCCTGGCCGGCCAGGTGGCGCAGGCCGATCGTGGTGAGGGCCTTGCCGAGGCCGCCGCCCTGGCGGCCGGGGCGCACCCCGAGGACGTACACCTCGCCGAGGCCCTCCTCGGCGTGCGTCTTGGTCCAGTGGAAACCGATCAGCTCGCCGTCCTGCTCGGCCAGGAAGAACCCGGCCGGATCGAACCAGCCCGCGGCCTCCCGGTCGTCCAGGTCGCGCCGGGTCAGCGAACCCTGCTCCGGGTGGTGGGCGAACGCGGCGGCGTTGACCGCGAGCCACGCCTCCTCGTCCCGGCCCGGCTCGAAGGCCCGTACCGTCACGCCCTGGGGCAGTACCGGGTCGGGCAGTTCGAGGCCGGTCAACGGCCTTCGCATCTGCCGGAGTTCACGGAACAGGGTCAGCCCGAGCACCTGCGCGAGATGCCGGGCCGCGGGGTGCCCGCCGTGCGCCCACACCCGCAGCCGCTTGCCGGAGGCGGCCAGGAGCGCGGTGCCCAGCGCCCGCCCGTGCCCGCGGCCCCGGTGCGCGGGACGCACCACCAGCTCGGCGGCGGGGGCCTCCACCGGGTCGGTGTCCTCCAGTTGCGCGTAGCCGACCAGGTCGTCCCCGGCGTACAGCAGCAGATGGGAGACGCCCGGGCGGGCGCCGCCGCGCAGCTGCAGCCGGCCCTGCTCGGACACCGGCTGCTGGCCGTCCTCGCGGGCGGCCTCGGCGAGGAGGGCGAGCACGGCCTCGGCCTGGCCCGGCGTGAGTGCGGCGTGCGTCTCGATGGAGCGGGCGGGGAAGGACCGTACGGAGTCGTCGCTGCTCATGCGTACGAGGGTACGGCGCGAGCGCGCGGCGCCGGGTGCTTGGGAATACCGTTTCCGCCCGGCGGGGTCCAGCGGGGAGAATGCGGGGCATGGGACATCTGGAGGCCGCGCACATCGAGTACTACCTGCCGGACGGGCGGGCGCTGCTCGGTGATGTGTCGTTCCGCGTCGGCGAGGGCTCGGCCGTCGCGCTGGTCGGGCCGAACGGCGCGGGCAAGACGACGCTGCTCAGGATCATCGCGGGCGAACTCGACGCGCACGGCGGCAAGGTGAGCGTCAGCGGCGGACTCGGGGTGATGCCCCAGTTCGTCGGCGGCGTCCGGGACGAGTCGACCGTCCGCGACCTGCTCGTCTCCGTCGCCCCGCGGCGCATCCGCACGGCCGCGAAGGCGGTCGACGAGGCCGAGCACGCGATCATGACCGTGGACGACGAGGCCGCGCAGATGGCGTACGCCCAGGCCCTCTCCGACTGGGCCGAGGCCCAGGGGTACGAGGCGGAGACCCTGTGGGACATGTGCACCACGGCGGCCCTCGGCATCCCCTACGACCAGGCCCAGTGGCGCCAGGTGAACACCCTCTCCGGCGGTGAGCAGAAGCGGCTGGTGCTGGAGTACTTCTTCCGGGGCCAGGACGAGGTGCTGCTGCTGGACGAGCCGGACAACTACCTGGACGTGCCCGGCAAGCGCTGGCTGGAGGAGCAGATCCGGGCCACCCGCAAGACGGTCCTGTTCATCTCGCACGACCGCGAGCTGCTCGCCCGCTCGGCCGAGCGGATCGTCAGCGTGGAGCCCGCCGAGGGCGGCGCCGACGTCTGGACGCACGGCGGCGGCTTCGCCACCTACCACGAGGCCCGCCGCGAGCGCTTCGCCCGCTTCGAGGAGCTGCGCAGGCGCTGGTCGGAGAAGCACGCCCAGCTCAAGAAGCTGGTGGTCACCCTCCAGCAGGCGGCCTCGGTCAGCCACGAGATGGCCTCGCGGTACGCGGCCGCCCAGACCCGGCTGCGCAAGTTCGAGGAGGCCGGACCGCCTCCCGAGCCGCCCAAGGAGCAGGACATCCGGATGCGGCTGCGCGGCGGCCGTACCGGTGTGCGCGCCATCACCTGCGAGGGCCTGGAGCTGACCGG
This sequence comes from Streptomyces sp. NPDC046860, assembly GCF_040645115.1. Lineage (NCBI taxonomy): Bacteria > Bacillati > Actinomycetota > Actinomycetes > Kitasatosporales > Streptomycetaceae > Streptomyces > Streptomyces sp. NPDC046860. Next base: position 30,611 of record NZ_JBEYXQ010000016.1, read on the forward strand.
CCTGATGAAGCCGTTCGACCTGGAGGTCTTCTACGGCGAGCGGGTCGCGGTGCTCGGCTCCAACGGCTCCGGCAAGTCGCACTTCCTGCGCCTGCTGGCCGGGACCGGGGTCGCGCACACCGGGCTGTGGAAGCTCGGCGCCCGCGTGGTGCCGGGCCACTTCGCGCAGACCCACGCCCACCCCGAGCTGGTCGGCCGGACCCTGCTGGACATCCTGTGGTCCGAGCACTCCCAGTCCCGCGGCCCGGCCATGTCCATCCTGCGCCGCTACGGCCTGGACCGGCAGGCCGAGCAGAACTTCGAGCGGCTCTCCGGCGGCCAGCAGGCCCGCCTCCAGATCCTGCTGCTGGAGCTCGCCGGGACCACCGCCCTGCTGCTGGACGAGCCCACCGACAACCTCGACCTGGAGAGCGCCGAGGCCCTCCAGGAGGCGCTGGAGGCGTACGAGGGGACCGTGCTGGCGGTCACCCACGACCGCTGGTTCGCCCGCTCCTTCGACCGCTACCTGGTCTTCGGCTCCGACGGCCGGGTCCGCGAGACCCCGGAACCGGTGTGGGACGAGCGCCGGGTGGAGCGCGCCCGCTAGTACTCCTGGTCCGCCGGGGGTGGCGTCGGTGCCCCCGGCAGCCGGACGGTGGCGACCGTGCCGCCGTCCGGGGCGCGGTCGAGGCTCACCTCGCCACCCGCCTGCTGCACCGTACGGGCCACGATCGACAGGCCGAGGCCCGAGCCGGGCAGCGCGCGGGCGCTGGGGGAGCGCCAGAACCGGTCGAAGACGTAGGGGAGTTCCTCGGCCGGGATGCCCGGACCGCGGTCGCGCACGGTCAGCACGCCGTCGGTCAGCCGCACCTCGACCGTGCCGCCCTCGGGGCTGAACTTCACCGCGTTGTCCAGGATGTTGACCACCGCGCGCTCCAGCGCGGAAGGCTCCGCCCGGACGAACCAGGGCTCCAGGTGCGCCGTGATCGTCAGCTCGGGCCCGCGCAGCCGCGCCCGCCGCAGCGCCTCCTCGACGGTCTCCTGGAACGAGAACACCTGCACGCGCTCCCCGCGCTGCCCCTCGGAGCGGGACAGCTCCTGCAGGTCGCCGATGAGCGCGGCCAGTTCGGTCATCTGCGCCTTCACCGAGGCCAGCAGCGCCTTGCGGTCGGCGGCCGGGATCGGCCGGCCGGTCTCCTCGCTGCGGGTCAGCAGCTCGATGTTGGTGCGCAGCGAGGTGAGCGGGGTGCGCAGCTCGTGCCCGGCGTCCGCGATGAGCTGCTGCTGGAGGTCGCGGGACCCGGCCAGCGCGGTCGTCATCGAGTTGAAGGACCTCGAGAGCCGGGCCACCTCGTCGTCGCTGTCCTCGGCCACCGGGATGCGGACCGCCAGGTCCTCGGTGCGGGCCACGTGCTCGACCGCCTCGGTCAGCTTGTCCACGGGCCGCAGGCCCGCCCGCGCCACCGCGAGCCCGGCCGCGCCCGCGCCCACGACCCCGATCCCGGAGACCAGCAGCAGGATCAGCGCGAGGTCGCTCAGCGTCCGCTGGGTGTCCTTCAGGGAGAACGCCACCATGACGGCGACCTCCGGGTAGGCCTGCGAGCCGGGCGTCCCGCCCACGGGCACGGCGCTGGTCATCACGCGTACGTCGTCCCCGTCGGTGTCCACCCCGTCGCGCAGGGTGCGCCGGCCGAGGGTGGCGTTGCGCGCGGCGGCCACGTCCGCCGGGGTGAGCTTCACCGTGCCCTCCGAGTACGGGGTGACACAGGTGCGGCCCTCGGCGGTCACGATCTGGAGGTAGAGGAAGGAGGGCGGGCCCTCGTCCGCTCCCGGGGACTGCGGGCAGGTCAGCAGCAGGGTGGTCACCTGGTCGGGGCTGAGCGGCCGGCCGAGGCTCTGCAGGCGCTCGTCCATCTCGCTGTAGAGCTTGCCCTGCACGATGAACCAGCAGGTCACCGACACCGCGGCCACCGCGAAGGCGACGGCCGCCGCGACCAGCATCGCCAGCCTCGCCCGGATCGGCAGCGCCCGGTAGCGGCGCATCAGCCGCCTCACTCGGCGCCGCCCTGCCGCAGGACGTACCCCACGCCCCGGACGGTGTGCACGAGCCGGGGCTCGCCGCCCGCCTCGGTCTTGCGGCGCAGGTACATCACGTACACGTCGAGGGAGTTGGAGGAGGGTTCGAAGTCGAAGCCCCACACCGCCTTGAGGATCTGCTCCCGGGTCAGCACCTGGCGCGGGTGCGCCAGGAACATCTCCAGCAGCGTGAACTCCGTGCGGGTCAGCTCCACCGGCCGGCCGCCCCGGGTGACCTCGCGGGTGGCGAGGTTCATCCGCAGGTCGCCGAAGGTGAGCGCCTCGTCCTCGCGGGCCTCGGCCGACACGCCCCCGGCGTAGGAGCTGCGCCGCAGCAGGGCCCTGATGCGGGCGAACAGCTCGTCCAGCTCGAAGGGCTTGACCAGATAGTCGTCGGCCCCGGCGTCCAGTCCCGTCACCCGGTCCCCGACCGTGTCACGGGCCGTCAGCATCAGGATGGGGGTGAGGTCCCCGGTGCTCCGGATGCGGCGGGCGGCCGTCAGGCCGTCCATGCGGGGCATCTGGATGTCCAGGACGACCAGGTCGGGCCGGTAGTCCCCGGCCTGCTCCAGCGCGTCCGCCCCGTCGACGGCGACCCTCGTGTCGTACCCCTCGAAGGCGAGGCTGCGTTCCAGGGCCTCGCGTACGGCCGGTTCGTCGTCGACGATCAGGATGCGCTGGGGATCACGGTCGCCTTCGGCGGGGCTCATCGCTCGCGGTTCCTCGTGGGTGCGGTGGGGCGTGGACGGGGCGGTTCTTCAGCCTGCCACGTTTCGGCGCCGCCGCGGCCGAAGCCGGGGTCGGACCCCGGTGGAAGCCGGGTGGTCAGACCCCGGCCGGGGTCAACCGGGTCAGGGCGGTGAGCCGGTTCAGCGGCACCTTGCGGCGGTGCGGGCGGGCGGCGGAGGTGCGCAGGCCCATGAGCTGGGGCGCGGGGGTGGCCAGTTCGGGCAGGCGGCGGCGGGGGTCGGGGGTGTGCAGCTCGTGCGCCACCTCGAGGGCGACGGCGACGTTCGCCGGTCCGGAGACAGGGGCCTGGTGCGAGACGTTCTTGATCATGACGTTCTCCCTGCTGCTCGGTGCTGCGCTGTGCCGTGGGGGTACGTGCTGTCAGCCGGTGGAACCCGACCGCAGCTTCGCCAGGTCGGCCTTGACGGTGTCGACCGGGATGGCGAAGCCGAGCCCGATGCTGCCCGCGTCGGAGGACGAGGAAGCCTGCGAACCCGAGGAGTACATGGCGGAGTTGATCCCGATGACCCGGCCGGAGGCGTCGATGAGGGCGCCGCCGGAGTTGCCGGGGTTGAGCGAGGCGTCGGTCTGGATGGCCTTGTAGGTGGTGGTGGAGGAGCCGGGGTCCCCGTTGAACTCACGGCCGCCGAACCGGAACGGCCACTGTTCGTCGCCGCCCTGTCCCTGGCCGCTCTGCCCCTCGTCGGTGGAGACGGTCACGTCCCGGTCGAGCGCCGAGACGATCCCGCTGGTCACGGTGGAGGTCAGCCCCTCGGGGGAGCCGATCGCCACGACCGTGTCGCCGACCTGGACGCCGGAGGAGGTGCCGAGCGGCGCCGCCTTCAGCCCCGAGGCGCCGTCGATCTTCAGCAGCGCCAGGTCCTTGGAGCTGTCGGTGCCGACGACCCGGGCGGTGCGGCTGGTGCCGTCGCTGGTGCGCACCTTCACCGAGGAGGCGCCGGAGACGACGTGGTTGTTGGTGATGATCTCGCCCCCGCTGGAGACGATGACGCCGGAGCCGGTGGAGGAGCCGGTCGCCAGGGACGCGTTGACCTCGACGACACTCGGGGTGAGCGCGGCGGCGATGTTCGCCACGTCGCCCTTCTTCCCGGCCGCGACCACCGGGGTGGCCGTGTCGGTGGTGGTGCTGTCGTCGCCGGTGAGCTGCTGGAAGGCGTAGGCGGTGCCTCCGCCGACCGCGGCCGCGACCAGCGCGACCGCCGCGAGCAGCGTGACCGGACCACTGGGCCGCTTGCCTCCCCGCCGGGACCCGGTCCCCGCCGCGTGGGCGGGTGCGTGGGCCGGCGGGGGCGGCCATGCGGGGTGCACGCCGGCCGCGCGGGGGGCCGCGTACTGCTGAGCGGGAGTCCCCTGCGGGTGCTCGTACTCGTGGCCGCCGCTGCGGCGCGTGCTCTCGGTCATACGAGGAGCATGTCCCGCGACCATGAGAGCTTCCTGAGCCCTGGCTGAGAAGCCGGGCAGAACCTGGTTCGGTTCCGATGAGACGCCGGACGAACGGGGGGTGACCTGCGGTTCAGCCCGCGCAGCCGCAGCTCTGGCGGACCTGGAGACGGGAGGGGAAGGTCTTCAGCCGCTCGCGTCTGGAGCCGACGACACGCAGGCCGTCGTCCAGCACGAGGTCCACCGCCGCACGGGCCATCGCCGGGCGGTCGGAGGCCACGGTGGTCAGCGGCGGGTCGGCGAGCCCCGCCTCCTTGATGTCGTCGAACCCGGCCACCGCCAGCTCGCCCGGCACGTCGATCCGCAGCTCGCGGGCGGCCCGGAGCACGCCGATGGCCTGGTCGTCGGTGGAGCAGAAGATCGCGGGCGGCCGCCGGGGCCCGGCCAGGATCTCCAGCGCGACCCGGTAGGCGTCGTAGCGGTTGTACGCGGCCTCGAAGAGCCGGCCCTCGGTCGTCAGGCCCGCCTCGGACATCGCCCGGCGCCAGCCCTCGACGTGGTCGGAGACCGGGTCGCCCACGGCCGGGGTGTCGGCGGTGCCGCCCATGCAGGCCACGTAGTCGTGGCCGTGCTCCAGCAGGTGGCGGACGGCGAGCTGGGCGCCGCCGAGGTCGTCGGTGACGACGGCGACGTCGTCGATGGCCTCCGGGCGCTCGTGCAGCAGCACCACGCGGGCGTCCCACGCCTCGATCTCGGCGGCGGCCTGGTCGTTCAGCGCGTGCGAGACGAGGATGAGCCCGGAGACCCGCATGCCGAGGAAGGCCCGCAGATAGTGGACCTCGCGCTCGGCGATGTAGTCGGTGTTGCCGACCAGGACCATCTTCCCGCGCTCGGAGGCGGCCTGTTCGACCGCGTGCGCCATCTCCCCGAAGAAGGGCTGGCGGGCGTCCGGGATGATGAGCCCTATCAGGTCGGTGCGCCGCGAGGCCATCGCCTGGGCCACCCGGTCCGGGCGGTACCCCAGCTCCTGGATGGCCGCGAGGACACGCTCGCGCGTGGCCGGGGCGACCGGCCGGGGTCCGTTGTTGATGACATAGCTGACCACGGCGGTGGAGGTCCCCGCCAGCCGTGCCACATCATCCCGAGTCACCTTCGCCACGCGCGGAGTCTACGCGGATCGACCCGCTCTGGGCAGGGCATTCGTGGCGCGGACCGCGGGCCGGCGACAGCCGGGGGTGCCCTGGCACTACCCCGGCCGCGGCGGCTTTAAGCGTCCGCCGGGACCTCGCTGCCCTCGCGGACCGCGGAGGTGTCCCCTTCCGCCGTCTTTGCCCGCCCGGACGGGGCGCGCTTGGCCCCGGAGCGTGCCTCCTCGGCGGCCCGGTCGGGCTTCTCCGGGGTGACGAAGCGGTATCCCACATTGCGGACGGTGCCGATCAGCGACTCGTGCTCCGGGCCGAGCTTGGCCCGCAGCCGCCGTACGTGCACGTCCACGGTGCGGGTGCCGCCGAAGTAGTCGTATCCCCAGACCTCCTGCAGGAGCTGGGCGCGGGTGAAGACGCGGCCGGGGTGCTGGGCCAGGTACTTCAGCAGCTCGAACTCCTTGAAGGTCAGGTCCAGGACCCGGCCCTTCAGCTTCGCGGAGTAGGTGGCCTCGTCCACGGAGAGGTCGCCGTTGCGGATCTCCATGGGGGAGTCGTCGCTGACGAGCTGCTGGCGGCCCATGGCGAGCCGGAGCCGGGCCTCGACCTCGGCCGGGCCGGCGGTGTCGAGCAGGACGTCGTCGATGCCCCAGTCGGCGGTGACGGCGGCGAGCCCGCCCTCGGTGACCACCAGGACGAGCGGACAGCCCGGTCCGGTGGAGCGCAGCAGCTGACACAGGCTGCGCACCTGGGGGAGGTCGCGGCGGCCGTCGACGAGGATGACGTCGGCGCCCGGGGTGTCGACGAGAGCGGGACCCTCCGCCGGGGCGACCCGCACGTTGTGCAGCAGCAGGCCGAGCGCGGGGAGCACCTCCGTCGACGGCTGGAGGGCGTTGGTCAGGAGCAGCAGAGAACTCATACGTCTGGTTCCTCCTCGGTCCCTGCGAGGACGTATCCGGTGCGGTACATGCTCTGCGTTCCCGTCGGCCCCGTATACCGGCGGCACGCCCGCCTCGTATACAACGCGTCCGAAAGCACAAAAGGACCCGGGGGCAACGCTGCCCGAGTCCTCTGCCCAGCAGAATAGCCCACATGAGCAACCGTCCGGCAGGTCATGCGGCACGTTCCACCATTCGTCCGAATTCCGAGACGGGCCAAGACCCCGCTGTCCGGACTTTTCTCCGTACGGCGGACGGAATTCCGGTGGATTCCGTATACGATCCCGGCCCCGCCGTATACGGAACGGGTCCCGCCGAGACCGTCTTCGTGGTGGCGCACGGCTTCACCGGGGACGTGGACCGGCCGCACGTGCGCCGGGTGGCCCGCGCGCTGGCCGCGTACGGGGCGGTGGTGACCTTCTCCTTCCGGGGCCACGGCGCCTCCGGCGGGCGCTCCACCGTGGGCGACCGGGAGGTGCTGGACCTGGCGGCGGCCGTGGAGTGGGCGCGCGGCTTCGGGCACGCGCGCGTGGTGAGCGTCGGCTTCTCCATGGGCGGCTCGGTGGTGCTGCGGCACGCGGCGCTGAACCCCGGCACGGTCGACGCGGTGGTCTCGGTCAGCTCGCCCGCCCGCTGGTACTACCGGGGCACCGCGCCGATGCGCCGGCTGCACTGGCTGGTCACCCGTCCCTCGGGCCGCCTGGTCGGCCGCTACGGCTTCCGCACCCGTATCCACCACCGCGACTGGGACCCCGTCCCGCTCTCCCCGGTGGAGGCGGCGGCCCGGATCGCGCCCGTCCCGCTGCTGGTGGTGCACGGGGACAGCGACGGCTACTTCCCGCTCGACCACCCCCGGATGCTCGCGGACGCGGCCGGGGAGGCGGGCGAACTCTGGCTGGAACCGGGCATGGGCCACGCCGAGAACGCGGCCGGGGACGAACTGCTCGCCCGGATCGGCCGATGGGCGCGGGAGCGCACCGGGCGGGGGACGGACTAGCCTTGGCGGCACCGTCTTAACCTTTCAATTTCCCGCCGTCACATGAGGAACGAGATGCCCGAGGTCACGGTGCGCTACTGGGCCGCCGCCAAGGCCGCGGCCGGGACCGCCGACGAGGCGTACGACGCCACGACGCTCGCCGAGGCGCTGGCCTCGGTGCGCGAACGGCACCCCGGCGAACTCACCCGCGTGCTCAAGAGGTGCGCGTTCCTCGTCGACGGCGCTCCCGTCGGGACCCGCGCGCATGAGACGGTACGGCTGGCCGAGGGCGGCACGGTCGAGGTGCTCCCGCCGTTCGCAGGAGGATGAGGCGTTGAGCGACCAGCAGTCGTACGAGGGCGGCCCCTACTCGGGGTACGACCCCTACGGGCAGCGGCAGGCACCGGGGAACTGGGCCCCCGCCCAGGGACAGCCGCAGTACCCGAACCCCTACGCCGAGCCCTACGGCACCCCGCAGGCGCCCTCCGGGTACGACCAGGCCGCCCAGCAGTGGCAGGGGCAGACCTGGGACACCCAGAACCACGCCCGGATGCCGGTCGCGGAGCAGCCCTACCCCGCCCCGCAGGCGCCCGGGGCACCCCGGCCGGCGCAGGCTCCCGCGGACCCCGTCCCGGCCGAGGGCCTCACCGCCGCCGACCGGGCCCGCATGGAGGGCCGCCCGCAGATCGTCGAGCCCGGCATCCAGCCCGCCGCGCTCACCGCGCTGCTCGGCGCACTGCTCGCGGTGGCCGCGCCGTTCGGCTCGTACGCCCTGGTCGTGCCGCTGGTGCTGCTCCAGGCGGTGACGGCGGCCGGGTGGTTCCGGCTGAACGGCATGTGGCCCGCCCGCCAGGGCATCGCGCTGGCCTTCCTCGGCGGTCTGGCCGCCGACGCGGCGGTGCTGGCGGCGGGCCGCGCGCACGCCCCGGCCGCGATCCTCGGCCCGCTGGGCATCTGGGTCCTGCTGTCCCTGGTGCTCCAGCTCCGCTCGCACGCCTCGCCGGACGAGCGGATGTACGGCCTGATGGTCACGGTCGTCTCCTCGGCCCTCGCCATCCTCGCCACCGGCTTCCTGGGCGCCTCCGCGCACGCGGTGTCGGTCGGCGCGGCGGCGGTCGCGGTCGCCGTCCTGGCCCGCGCGCTGCCCCTGCCGACCCCCGTCTCGGTCGTCGTCGCCCTGCTGGCCGCGGCCGGTGCCGGTCTCGCGGCCGGCGACCTGACGGGCCTGGGCACCCAGGGCGCGGCCCTCGGCGCGGGCGCGGCGGTCTGCGCGCTCATCGGCCACCGGGTCGCCTCCTACGACTACCCCTCCCGCTTCGTCCACCTGACCGCGGGCGTCGCGCTCCCGCTCGCGGCCGCGGCTCCGGCCGTCTGGCTCCTGGGCCGGGTCTTCGCCTGACCGGCCGTACGACCGGCCGCCCGGCCGGAGGGCGATTTCCGGCCGGGGCCTGACGGGAAAACGTCTGCGGCAAAGGCGGGAAAAGCCGCACTCCGCCGCCTCCCCGTCACAGGTGATCCACAATTCCCCCTGCGCCGCCCCCGGCGGGGCTACGGTTGCGGCGCCGGAACCTCCGTCGCCGTCCTCTGGGGAGAACATGCGCGCCCTGCGAATAATCCTGATACTCGTCGTGGTCCTGGGCGGGCTCTTCGTGATCGCGGACCGGGTGGCGGTGCACTTCGCCGAGGGCGAGGTGGCGGACCGGGTCCGGGCGCGGGAGAACCTCGCCTCGGCGCCGGACGTGGACATCCAGGGCTTCCCGTTCCTCACCCAGGTGGCGTCCGGTTCGCTGGACGACGTGTCGCTGGGCATCAAGGACTACTCGGCGCCCACCGGCACCGAGGGCCGCACGATCCGTATCGACGACCTGAAGGCCGACCTGAAGGACGTCGAGTTCTCCGGCGACTACTCCTCGGCCACCGCCGCCACCGCCAAGGGGAGCGCGACCATCGCCTACGACCAGCTGATGAAGGCCGCCAAGACCGAGCCGACCGAGCTGGCGCCCGGTGTCACCGCCCAGATCACCGGCCTCGGGGGCGGCGGCAACGGCAAGATCAAGGTCTCGGTGAAGCTCGGCATCCCGGCCGTCGGCATCGAGCGCACGATCCCCGTGCTCAGCTCGCTGGAGGTCAAGAACGGCAAGGTCGGGGTGCGTGCGGACTCGCTGCCCGTCATAGCGGGCGCCAACCTGGCCGACGGCACGTTCCGCCGGATCACCGACTTCCAGCAGGCGCTGGACCAGCTGCCGGGCGGGATCGCGGTGGACAGCGTGGAGGCCACGGCCGACGGCGTGCGGATCGGTGTGACGGGTTCGGACCTGAAGCTCGCCGGGCAGTAACCCGCGACGCCCCGCACCTCGCCTCGCACACCTGTCCGGCTGGCGAGACGCGCCGTCCACCCCGCAGTGGTGCGGCGGACGTGAAGACCGACGGAAGCGCCCGGCGGCCCGGTTTCCGGGCCCCAGGGCGCTTGCCGCGTTCCGGGAGGCCCGCACCCCGCTCAGCATGCGGACGATCGCGTCTCACCATGCGACACGTCGGTGACACGTGCGCCCGGACCTCCCTACGATCGACGGCATGAAGCGACAGGCGGATCTCACGAAGCGGCGGGCAGTGGACCTGTGCCGCGTTGCCGCCATGCTCTGTCGCCCCTTCTGAGCGGAAGTCACCGCACTTCCGCATCTCCCGGCCGCCCTGCTGGAAGGGCCTACGTGCGCCGCCGCCCTTTCGTGTGCGCGCACCCGTCTCACCGCACGCCACCGTGACTGCCCCGGAGGAGAAAAGCATGAGCCGCAGCGACGTCCTGGTCGACGCCGACTGGGTGCAGGAGCACCTCGACGACCCGACCATCGCCCTCGTGGAGGTGGACGAGGACACGTCCGCCTACGAGAAGAACCACATCCGCAACGCGATCCGCATCGACTGGACCAAGGACCTCCAGGACCCGGTCCGCCGCGACTTCATCGACCAGGAGGGCTTCGAGAAGCTCCTCTCGGACAAGGGCATCGGCAACGACACCCTGGTCGTCCTCTACGGCGGCAACAACAACTGGTTCGCGTCGTACGCGTACTGGTACTTCAAGCTCTACGGCCACGACAGCGTCAAGCTGCTCGACGGCGGCCGCAAGAAGTGGGAGCTGGACGCCCGCGAGCTGGTCCCCGGCGACGAGGTGCCCGAGCGGGCCAAGACCGACTACAAGGCCAAGCCGCAGAACACCGCGATCCGCGCCTTCCGCGACGACGTGGTCGCCGCGATCGGTAACCAGAACCTGGTCGACGTGCGCTCGCCCGACGAGTTCTCCGGCAAGCTGCTCGCCCCGGCCCACCTCCCGCAGGAGCAGTCGCAGCGCCCGGGCCACGTGCCCAGCGCCCGCAACATCCCGTGGTCGAAGAACGCCAACGACGACGGCACCTTCAAGTCGGACGACGAGCTGAAGGAGCTATACGCCGCCGAGGACGTCGACCTCGCCAAGGACACCATCGCCTACTGCCGCATCGGCGAGCGCTCGGCGCTCACCTGGTTCGTGCTGCACGAGCTGCTGGGCGTGCAGAACGTCAAGAACTACGACGGCTCCTGGACCGAGTACGGCTCGCTGGTCGGCGTGCCGATCGAGCTGGGCGCGGCCAAGTAAGCAACCCGACCGACCTTCTGGTCAGACCCCTTACGGAGAAAGACATGTGTGGAGCGAAGGCCGGCGGCCCGGACGCTGCGACGATCAAGCCCGGGGAGACCACGATCCAGGGGCAGGTGACGCGTGACGGCGAGCCGGTGACGGGCTATGTCCGCCTGCTGGACTCGACGGGCGAGTTCACCGCGGAGGTCCCCACCTCCGCCACGGGGCAGTTCCGCTTCTACGCCGCCGAGGGCACGTGGACGGTACGCGCGCTCGTGCCCGGCGGCAGCGCCGACCGCACGGTCGTCGCCCAGCAGGGCGGTCTGGCCGAGGTCGCCATCGCCGTCTGAGACGCGCGCGGACGCGAGGCGGCCGGGGCAGGGGCCGCGCCCACCGGGTTGGACACCTGGGGCGCGGCCCTTCCGGCTGTCCGGCCCTACTCTGGACACATGTACGCACGGCGGCGTCGCTGGTACTTCGTGATGATGGGGATCTGCGTCGTCCTCTTCGTCCTCGCCTGGGCGGTGGTCCGGCTCTGGTCCGTCCCGGCGGCGGTCGGGATGTGCCTGTTCGCCATGGTCATCCCGCCGGTCGCCGCGATGGTCGCCAACCGCCGCGGCCCCGAGGACCGCTGGTGGGACGCCCCCTCCGGGGACAAGCAGTCCGACGAGTGGTGGGACGAACTGGACGGCAAGAAGCCCCCGCGCTCCTAGACGGCGTCCTGGCGGTCGTCGAGGAAGCCGAGCAGCACGGCGGCCTCCGCGCGCAGCCGCGCGACCCGCTCCGCGTGCGCGGGCGCCGTCAGCAGCGCGGCCGCGTCCAGGCGTTCGGCGGCCTCGGCCCGCACGATCTCGCTCACGCCGCCCTCGCTCAGCTCACGCCGGGCCGCCTCGGTGGCCCCCGCTCCGGCCGGCGACTCCTCGATGGCCGCGCCCCGGACCACGGCGTCGTCCACGGGCACCGCCTCGGCGTTGTCCAGCGCGGCGAGCGTCGAGCGCAGTGCGCTCACCGCGGCCTTGTCGCGGGCACGCATCGCTTCCGGAAGGGCCTGGCGCATACGCAGACGTAGGGACATGCCGGGGACCCTAGGGCCGTGCCCGGGTCCCGCACAACGGGAAATCAGTAGACGAGGGCCTGCGTCCCGTCCGCCATGACCTCCTGCAGGAAGACCTGCGCGCCCGCGATCCGCACGCCCTCCAGGACGTCCGCCTCGCCGATGTCCCGCCGCACCGCGCACTGCGTGCACAGCGTGACCCGCCCCGCCGTCAGCACGGACTCCAGCAGGTCCTGCAACGGCGCCGCGTGCGGCAGCTCGAACTCCGCCGCCCGCCCCGGCAGCGCGAACCACGCCGACTCCCCGGTCAGCCACAGCGACACCTCGACCCCACTGGCCACGGCCACACCGGCCACGGTGAACGCCTGAGAACACCGCTCCGGGGCGTCGGCACCGGAGGTCACCTTGATCACGAGCTTGTTCGCCATGCGGCGATCGTAGTGCGGCCGGTCCCCGCGGACCCCGGGATACCGGCCCTCGCCAGGAGACTCCGGCGCAGGCCGCGTAAGCTGAGCGCGGCTCTGTCGTACGTCCACTTCCGCTCAAGGAGCACACCCGTGGAGATCTTCTTCGAACTGCTGCTGGTCCTGGTCTGCGTCGGCGTGATCGCCTTCGCCGGACTGACCGTGAAGAAGCTGTACCAGGGCCAGCGCTGAAGTAACGCCCCAGAACCGACCAGGAACGGCCGCTCATGATCGAGATCCCGTCTGACCTGCACAAGGACCTCGTCCCCCTCGCCTTTCTGCTGGGCAACTGGGCGGGCGCGGGTGTCCACGACTTCCCCGGCTCGGAGAAGTGCAACTTCGGCCAGGAGGTGACCTTCACCCACGACGGCCGGGACTTCCTGGAGTACAGCTCCCGCACCTGGGTCCTCGACAACGAGGGCAACAAGGTCCGCCCGCTGGAGTCCGAGGCCGGCTTCTGGCGGATCGACGCCGAGCGCAAGATCACGGTCACCATGACCCGCGACGACGGCGTGGTGGAGATCTGGTACGGCGAGCTGGCGGACAAGAAGCCGCAGATCGACCTGGTCACGGACGCGGTCGCCCGTACCCCGGAGTCCCCGGCGTACACGGGCGGCAAGCGCCTGTACGGCTACGTCAAGGGCGACCTGATGTGGGTCGGCGAGAAGCAGACCCCCGAGGTCGAGCTGCGTCCGTACATGTCGGCCCAGCTCAAGAAGGCCGTCACCCCCGAGGACGTCGAGCGCTGGGCGAAGGACCTGCCCGAGGACATGCCGGACGACGGCATCGCGTTCTTCAAGTAGGCCCGCGCCCACGGCCGCACGGCGCCCCGTCCGAGCGGGGCGCCCGGCCCGGTCGGCCCTACACTGCCAGTGTGGTGAGCACCGACTGGAAGACCGATCTCAGGCAGCGCGGTTACCGGCTGACGCCGCAGCGGCAGCTCGTGCTCGAAGCCGTGGACGCGCTCGAGCACGCGACGCCGGACGACATCCTCGTCGAGGTCCGCAAGACCGCCTCCGGGGTCAACATCTCCACCGTGTACCGCACCCTGGAGCTGCTGGAGGAGCTGGGGCTCGTCAGCCACGCCCACCTCGGGCACGGCGCCCCCACCTATCACCTCGCCGACCGCCACCACCATCTCCACCTGGTGTGCCGGGACTGCGAGAACGTGATCGAGGCGGACGTCGAGGTCGCCTCCGACTTCACCGCGCGGCTGCGCGAGCAGTTCGGGTTCGACACCGACATGAAGCACTTCGCGATCTTCGGCCGCTGTGCCGACTGCACGATGAAGAGTTCAACCACCCCGTCGTAGGCTGGCCCGTATGAAGAGCCCCCTGCTGTCCCTGCCCGGCGCCGTTCCCGCCGAGGGCGTGGACGAAGGCGTCGCCGCCCACTACGGCGACCTGTTCCGCGAGCAGCGCGCCCTCGCCGACGGCACCGGTTTCGTCGACCTCTCCCACCGGGGCGTCGTCGCCGTCACCGGAGCGGACCGGCTGAGCTGGCTGCACCTGCTGCTCACCCAGCACGTGAGCGACCTGCCGGCCGGCGAGGCCACCGAGGCGCTGGTCCTCTCCGCCAACGGGCACATCGAGCACGCCCTGTACCTGGTGGACGACGGCACGACCGTGTGGGCGCACGTCGAGCCCGGCACGCAGGAGGCGCTGATCGCCTACCTGGAGTCGATGAAGTTCTTCTACCGCGTCGAGGTCGCCGACCGCACCGCCGACTTCGCGGTGGTCCACCTCCCGGCCGGCTCCATCGCCGCGGTCCCCGACGGCGCGGTGGTCCGCGAGACCCCGTACGGCCGTGACCTCTTCCTGCCGCGCGAGGAGCTGGAGGAGTTCGCCGCCCGCTCCGGCCCGGCCGCCGGCATCCTCGCCCACGAGGCGCTGCGGGTCGAACAGCACCGGCCCCGCCTCGGCTTCGAGACCGACCACCGCACCATCCCGCACGAGCTGGGCTGGATCGGCACCGCCGTCCACCTGCAGAAGGGCTGCTACCGGGGCCAGGAGACGGTCGCCCGCGTACAGAACCTGGGCAAGCCGCCGCGCCGCCTGGTCTTCCTCCACCTCGACGGCAGCGACGTCCACCTGCCCCCGGCCGGCACCGAGATCCGCCTCGCGGACGACGGCCCGGACGGCCGCAAGATCGGCCTCGTGACCACTTCCGTACGCCACCACGAACTCGGCCCGGTGGCCCTCGCCGTCATCAAGCGCAACACCCCCACCGACGCCCGCCTCCTGGCCGGAGACACGGCAGCGGCCCAGGAGACGGTGGTCGAGCCGTAGGTGAGCGGCAGAACGGTCCTGCGGCACCTCGGGGACATGTGTCCGCCGGGCGGCGCCGTCCGCTGACCCCGCCTAGGGCCTGTCTTCCGGATCTTGCCGGGGTCGCGGGCCCTGGCACGCACGTCTGCCGCGTTGTCGTCGGTTGCCGACGCTCCGCGTCGACGCCCTCCTCCGCCTTGCAGCCGCACGCACCAGACCCCGCTCGGGTCGGCCCGAAGGCACCGTCGGCCCGAGCCGGCCTGATCCGGAAGAAAGGCCCTAGACCTCGACCAGGATCGTGAACGGGCCGTCGTTCACCAGGGACACCCGCATCTGGGCGCCGAAGCTGCCCGTGGCGACCGTCGCGCCGAGGGTGCGGAGCTGGGTGACGACCTCGTCCACCAGGGGCTCGGCTACCGGGCCGGGGGCGGCCGCGTTCCAGGTGGGGCGGCGGCCCTTGCGGGCGTCCCCGTAGAGGGTGAACTGGCTGATGACCAGCAGCGGGGCGTCGATGTCGCTGCATGATCTCTCGTCGGCCAGCATCCGCACCGACCAGAGTTTGCGGGCCAGTTGGGCCGCCTTCTCCTTCGTGTCCTCGTGGGTCACGCCGACCAGGACGCACAGGCCCTCGCCCTCGATCGCGCCCACCGTCTCGCCGTCCACGACGACGCTCGCGCCGTCCACCCGTTGCACCACCGCACGCATGCGCCCCATCATGCCGTGCGGCCGGGCCGCGCCCGTCCAGGGGGCCCGCAACAGATCAATACCCCCCATCCAGGGCCGTTCGGGGGCAGTCGGTCACATAGCGGCCACCGGGGGTGGCACGATGCTCCCACACGCCGGTCGAGGGGACGGTCCACCGCACATGAGCACACCGAGCACCAGTGGTCCGGTCACACACAGGCCGCCCGCACAGCGCGCCGACAGCCCGCCGAGCCCGCCGCCCGAGGAACCGGCCCCCTCCGTCCTCGCCCCGCTGAGCCTGCCCGAACTGCGCGCCCTGCGCCGGGACGCCCAGCGCGACGAGGCCGACCTGAGCTATGTCCGCCGGCTGCTCCAGGGCCGGATCGACATCCTGCGGGCCGAGCTGGCCCGGCGGGGCGGGGCCCGGGTGCCGGAGCCGGTGGACGGGTCCGTGGTGGAGCGGCTGTCGGAGATCCTCGCCGACGGCCCGGCCCGCCACCGCTCCTCCGCCCGCCACGTCACGCTGGGCACCCCGCACAGCGAGGAGTTCGGCAGGCTCGCGGCGGAGATGCTCGCCGAGGTCGAGCTGTCCGACCTCACCGCCCGCACGAGCGCCGAACTCACGGACGCGATGGCCCGGCTGACCCGGTACGAGCAGGAGATCTCCCTCCGCCGCCAGGGACTCCAGCGCACCGCCGACGACTGCGGGGGCGAGATCGCGCGCCGGTACCGGGCGGGCGAGGCCCAGGTGGACGACCTGCTGGCCTGAAGGGCCGGGGCGGCGGGAAATGCGGGCGACACGGGGCGGCCCCGCGCCTACGGTGACCCCATGATCGACGTACGCCCCGCCGCCGAGGACGATTTCGACAACTGGCACCGCGCCCTGGACACCGGATTCCTCCAGGACCCGGTGATCACGCCGGAGCAACGAGCCGCCAGGCTCCGTCAGTTCGAGCCCGGAAGGCTGCTCGGCGCCTTCGACGCCGGCCGCTGTGTGGCCACCTTCCGCTCCTTCGCGCAGGAGGTCACCGCGGTCGGCGGCGCGTACGTCCCCGCGAACGCGATCTCCAACGTCACCGTCTCCCCGACCCACCGCCGCCGGGGCCTGCTCACGCGGATGATGCGCGAGGACCTGGCGGCCGCGCGGGAGCGCGGTGACGTGGTCGCCACCCTGATCGCCGCCGAGTACCCGATCTACGGCCGGCACGGCTTCGCCCCGGCGACCTGGGCCACCAACTGGACGGTGGACGTGAGCCGTTCGGGGCTCGACCCGCGCTGGTCGGGCCCGGAGGACGGCGGCCGGATCGACCTCGTGGACGGTGCCGACGTCCGCGCGCTCGGCCCGAAGCTGTCCGAGCGGGTGCGCGCGGTCACGCCGGGCGCGATCGGGCGGGACGAGCTGTGGTGGGACGCCCGTACCGGGGTGGCCCGCTTCGGCCGGGACTGGACCGAGCCGTTCTTCGCGGTGTACCGCTCGGCGTCCGGCGAGGTCGAGGGCATGGTGTCGTACCGCAGCGAGAACAAGTGGGAGGGGCAGCAGCCGTACGTCGCGGCCAAGGTGGAGTGGCTGACCGCCGCGACCCCGGCCGCCGAGGCCGCGCTGTGGCGGTACCTGTGCGCGATCGACTGGATCACCCACGTCAAAAGCGGCTGGCGGGCCCCCGACTCCCTGCTGCCGTTCCTCCTGCCCGACGTGCGCGCGGCCCGCGTCGAGACGTACACGGACTGGCTGTGGCTGCGGCTGCTGGACGTCCCGCGGGCGCTGGAGGCGCGGACCTACGAGCGGTCCGGCTCACTGGTGCTCCAGGTGCTGGACGAGGACGGCACATCGGGCGGGCGGTACCGGCTGGAGACGTCTCCCGAGGGCGCCTCGTGCACCCCGGAGGCCGGTGCGTCCGCCGACCTGACCCTGCCGGCGGCCGAACTCGCCTCGGTGTGGCTCGGGGACGGCTCGCTGACCCGGCTGGCGGCCCTCGGCCGCGTCCAGGAGGAGCGGGAGGGCGCCGCCCGTACGGCCGACGCCCTCTTCCGCACGTCCGGGCGGCCGTGGTGCCCGGACTCCTTCTGACCGCGATCGGCGGTCGCTCATCCGCGGCGTGCCGTGCTGATGTGCCGGTATTCGGTTGTGGCTGTGCGCGTGTTCAGTTGTGACTGTGCACTCCCGTGGCCGCCGCTGCGCCGGGCTTCCCGGCTCCCCTCCGGAAGGGGAGCCCGGCATGCCGCGGCCACCGGGAGTCTTCCCAGCTGAGTGGGCTGACCAACGTACGCGGAAACAGAGCCGTCCGGGAGTGGTATCAGGCCAACTCCTCAGCAGATAATGCAAGATGACGTGAATTCACGGTATTCCGGCAACGGGCCGTGATGCCCATGGGGCGGGTCGTCCTCCCGGTCCCGATGGGCCGCGCCGGAACGGATTCCCGCTGCTCGCCTCGACGGGCGGTCGGGCCAACGCGACGCCTCCTTCGTGGAACAGTCCCGGAACTGGTTCGAGGCCCTCTGGGAAACCATCGCCACGGACCTGACACTCTCCTGGTGACTTCTGAGACGACGGAGACGACGCCGCACGAGCCGGCGACGACCGAGAAGGCCGGGAAGCAGACCGCGGACGAGACCGCGAGGCTGAGGGAACTGACCGGCGCGCGGGCCGTGCTCTGGGACTTCGAGGGCCCGGTCTGCCGCCTGTTCGCCGGGCGCCGGGCGCGGGAGATCGCGGCCGGTCTGGTGGAGTGGCTGGCCGGGCGCGGGCTGGACGGGCTGCTCACCGAGGAGGAGCGCGCCACCTCCGACCCGCAGGTGGTGCTGCGTGCCGTGGACCGCCGTCACCCCGGCAGCGACCTCGTCACCGAGCTGGAGGAGCACCTGACCCAGGAGGAGCTGCGCGCCGCCGCCACCGCGTGGCCGACCGCGTACGCCGATCCGCTGATCCGGACCTGGAGCGCGGTGGGCGCCAGGCTGGCCGTCACCACCGGGTACTCCTCCCGCGCGGTGAGCACGTACCTCGCCGGCCGGGGCCTGAGCGACTGCTTCGCCCCGCACGTCCACGGCCGCACCACCGGGCCGGACCACCTCACCTCCGACCCGCACCGGCTGCGCGAGGTCCTGCGCGCGCTGGACGTGGACGCCGCCGGTGCCGTGCTGATCGGCAGTACCCCGCAGGCCGTCTCCGCCGCGGGCGAGGCGGGCGTCCGTTTCCTCGGTCACGCGGCCAACGAGGACGGGGAGCGCCTCCTGCGCGCGGCGGGCGCGGACCTCGTACTCACCAGCCTGGAGCCCCTGCTGAGGGCGCTGAGGGACGCGGGCTCGGCCGTGAACGGCTCGGCCTCCGCGCATCGGACGGGCCGCGCCCGGGGCTGACACGGCCGAGGTCTCCCCGTGCCGCGGCGACATGGGGAAGGGCCGGCTTCCCGGCCCGACCGGCCGCCGGGCGCCGAGGGGCGGCCGCGGCGCGCCGTCCTCCGGGCGAAGCCGCCCCCCATGCCCGATGCTGAAGGGTGATGCTGCTCTTCCTCGACATCGACGGCCCCCTCATCCCCTTCGGCGCGCCGGACGCCTCGTACCCGGTGTTCGGGCGGGGGGCCGGTGTGCCGCCGGGCGGGGGTGGGCATCCGTTGCTCGGCCGGGTCGATCCGGGGCTCGGGCCGAGGCTGGCGGCGCTGGGGTGCGAGCTGGTGTGGGCGTCGACCTGGATGGACGACGCCAACGCGGTGCTCGCGCCCTGGCTGGGGCTGCCGCCGCTGCCGGTCGTGCCCTGGCCGGACGAGGTGGAGCCGCCCGCGCTCATCCACTGGAAGACGCGCCCGCTGGTCGACTTCGCGGCGGGGCGGCCGTTCATCTGGATCGACGACGAGATCACGGAGGCGGACCGGGCGTTCGTCGCCGTCCACCACCCCGCCCCGGCCCTGCTGCACCGGGTGGACCACGACTACGGGCTGACGGCGGCGGACTTCACCACCCTGCGGGAGTGGCTCGCGCGGCACCCGTCGGACTGACGCTCAGGCGGCCGACCGCTCCCCGGCCCACCGGCGCCGCAGGTGGGCCTCGGTGATCGCGGGCGGGGCGTACTCCATGTCGAGGGCGCCGACATCGGTGCCGGGCGGCACGACCGCGTCGATCCGGTCCAGGATCTCGTCGGACAGGGTGACCTTGTCACCCGCGAGGAGATCGTCCAGCTGCTCCATCGTGCGCGGGCCGATGATCGCGGAGGTGACGCCGGGGTGGCTGATCACGAAGGCCAGCGCGAGGTGCGTCAGGGACACCCCGGCCTCCTCGGCGACCGGGATCAGCCGCTCCACGGTGTCCAGCCGGCGCTCGTCGCGCAGGTACCGGAAGCCGTAGGTGGAGCGGTGGGTGTCGGCGGGCCGGTCCTTGCGGTAGCGCCCGGTGAGCATGCCCCCGGCCAGCGGGCTGTAGATCAGCGTGCCCATGCCGTACCGCTCGCACACGGGCAGGACCTCGCGCTCGATACCCCGGTTGAGCAGGGAGTACGTCGGCTGTTCGGTACGGAAGCGCTGGAGCCGGTGGTGTTCGGCGACCCACTGCGCCTCGACGATGTCGGAGGCGGGGTAGCCGGAGGTGCCGATCGCGCGGACCTTGCCCGCGCGCACCAGGTCGGTGAGGGCGGAGAGGGTCTCCTCGATGTCGGTGTCCGGGTCGGGGCGGTGGATCTGGAAGAGGTCCACGTGGTCGGTGCCGAGCCGGCGCAGCGAGTCGTCCAGCGCCCGGGTCAGCCAACGCCGGGACGCGCCCTGCATGTTGGGGTCGGCGCCGTCGGCGTTCATCGGCAGCCGCGCCTTGGTGGCCAGCACGACGGAGTCCCGCCGCCCCTTCAGCGCCTTGCCGACGATCTCCTCCGACTCCCCGTACGAGTACATGTCGGCGGTGTCGATGAAGTTGATCCCGGCGTCCAGCGCCTTGTGGATCATGCGTACGGAGTCGTCGTGGTCCGGGTTGCCGACGGCGCCGAACATCATCGCGCCCAGGCAGTACGGGCTGACCTTCATTCCGGTGCGGCCCAGCGTGCGGTACTTCATGAGTCTCCTCCCATCCGCGGTGGCCAGGGCCCGCCGCGGCGCGTTACGCTCACGAAAACGGAACGGTGTTCCGCAATGAACGATACGGAACGCTGTTCCGGTTAGCAAGTGGAGGTCTGGCATGACCGACGCCGAGCCGTCCCGCCCGCGCCTGAGGGCCGACGCGCGGCGCAGCATCGACACGCTGCTCACGGCCGCCGCCGAGGTGTTCGCCGAGTCCGGTGTCGACGCGCCCGTACGGCAGATCACCGCCAGGGCGGGCGTCGGCGCGGGCACCCTCTACCGGCACTTCCCGCAGCGCTCCGACCTGATCGCGGCCGTCTTCCGCCACGAGGTCGACGCCTGCGCCGAGGCCGCGCCCGCGCTCGCCGAGGCCCACGAACCCGTCGAGGCCCTCCGCCTCTGGCTGCTGCGCTTCACCCGCTTCATCGCCACCAAGCGCGGCCTCAGCGCCGCCCTGCACTCCGGCGACCCGGCCTACGACAGCCTCCCCGCCTACTTCCAGCACCGCCTGGTGCCCGTGCTGGAGGGCCTGCTCGGCGCGGCGGTGGAGGCGGGCCGTGTCCGCGGCGACGTCGGCCCGGACGACCTCCTGCGCGCCGTGGCCAACCTGACCGTCCCGGCCCAGGACGACGACGGCCACACCGCCCGCATGCTCGCGCTGCTGATCGACGGGCTGCGCTACGGGAGCGGGGCGGCCTGATCGCGGAGGGCCGGCGGGCGCTGCCGGACCGCTTCCCGGCCGCCCCCGTGACACCGGCCCGCCCCGCGCGCCCCGCGCCGCCTTACTCCGGCGCCGTCGACGTGAAGTCGTACGCCGCCCAGTCGAACAGCTCGCGGTAGCCCAGGCGTTGGTAGAGGGCGTTGCTGGTGGGATTCGAGCGGTCGGCGAAGAGGACGACGTCCTGGGCGCCGGCGGTCCGGGCGGCCCGGCTGACCGCGGTGGTGACGGCGGCCGCGTAGCCGTGGCCGCGCAGGTGGGCCGGGGTGTAGACGATGTCGACCTGGATCTGGCCGCCGATCAGCGGGTTCATGCCCGCGACCGAGACCGGGGTGCCGTCCGGGGTCTCCCAGAGGGTGTAGCGCTTGTCGGCGTAGCGGGTGTCCGGCCAGGACCCGGCGTCCACGGTGACGTCCTCGCCCACGGCGGCGGCGAACGCGGCGCACCAGTGGACGGCCTCGTCGAGATCCCCTTCGCCCAGGACGCGCGCCCGGCCCGCCGGGTGCGGCTCGGGCGGGGTGAGGGTGCCGAGCCGGTAGAGGCGGAGCCGCACGTC
This sequence comes from Streptomyces sp. NPDC046860, assembly GCF_040645115.1. Lineage (NCBI taxonomy): Bacteria > Bacillati > Actinomycetota > Actinomycetes > Kitasatosporales > Streptomycetaceae > Streptomyces > Streptomyces sp. NPDC046860. The sequence continues at coordinate 52,238 of NZ_JBEYXQ010000016.1, forward strand.
ACGGGGGGTCGCCGCCGCGCCGGTGTGCCGCTCCCACGCCTCGGCGAAGGCGGTGGCGGTGTCGTGGTCCGCGCTGACGGAGGCGGGGCTGTGGCCGAGAGCGGCCAGGCGGGCGGCGAGGGAGTCGGCCTGTGCGGAGGTGAGCGGGGAGAGGCCCAGGGCGCGCGGCGGCAGCAGGTAGAAGGTGCCCGTGACCTCGCCGTCCTCCTCCAGCGTCCCGAAGAGGGGCGGCCGGGCGAACGACTCCGCCCCGCGCACCCGCACCCGCTCGGCCCAGGTGAGCTGCATCAGGTGCTCTCCGGGCCGGGACCGCAGGAACCCTCCGGCCCGGGCGAGGAATTCGTCGACGTCGTCGGTGAGGTGCCAGTCGCTCGGTCGCATGCCTCATGCTTCCGCACCCGCGGCGGGGGGCGGGCGGTTTCCCGCCAGGGCGTAACCCCTCCGTCACGCCCCCGGTACAACACTTTTGCAAGCAGGTGCTTGCAAAAGTTAGCGAGAGTCGGCATGGTGGAGGCATGGCATCGCTCAACGTCGGCAATCTCGGTGAGTACCTGCGCGAGCAGCGGCGCAACGCACAACTGTCGCTGCGGCAGCTCGCCGACGCCGCCGGGGTGTCGAATCCGTACCTGAGCCAGATCGAGCGCGGGCTGCGCAAGCCCAGCGCGGAGGTCCTGCAGCAGGTCGCCAAGGCGCTGCGGATCTCCGCCGAGACGCTGTACGTCCGCGCGGGCATCCTCGACGCCGAGCGGGACCGGGACGAGGTCGAGACGCGCGCCGTCATCCTCGCCGACCCCTCGCTCGACGAGCGGCAGAAGCAGGTCCTGCTCCAGATCTACGAGTCCTTCCGCAAGGAGAACGAACTCGGCGGCGAAGGCCCCGCAAGGTCCGGGGAGCCCGCAGGCACGGAAGCGCAGCCGAGCGACACCCCCGTGGGCGGCACCCGCACGGACGGCGGCAGCGATGCCGGTCCGCGGCGGACGGCCGGATGAAGCCGGACCAGGGCTCCGGCCACCGCACGCGGACCACACCGACCTCAGCCGAACGCGAATCCGGGAGGACCCTCACCATGGCCATCACCGACGACCTGCGCAAGACCTTCAGCGACCCGACTCCGCTCTACTTCGCCGCCGGTACCGCCGATCTCGCCATCCGGCAGGTCCGCAAGGTGCCCGGTCTGGTCGAGCAGCTCCGTGCCGAGGCCCCGGCCCGCATCGAGCAGGTGCGCGGCACCGACCCGAAGGCCGTGCAGGAGCGGGCCACGGCGCGCGCCAAGGAGGCGCAGGAGACCATCCAGACCAAGGTCAACGGGTTCATCGGCACCCTCGACGTCGACCTGAAGAAGGTCGGCGAGACCGCCCAGGACCTCGCCCTGCGCGGTGTCGGCGTCGCCGCCGAGTACGCCGTCAAGGCCCGCGAGGCCTACGAGAAGGTCGCCGAGCACGGCGAGCAGGCCGTGAAGACCTGGCGCGGCGACGCGGCCGAGGAGATCGAGGACCTCGCGATCGCCGTCGAGGGCCGGCCCGAGCCCGGCACGGTCAAGGAGGCCCCGAAGCCGGCGGCCGCCACCGGTCCGGCCGTCACCGAGCCCGCCGCCAAGAAGCCCGCGGCGAAGAAGCCGGCCCCGGCCGCCGCCCGCAAGCCCGCCCCGGCGAAGAAGCCGGCGCCCCCGGCCAAGTGACGGCGCAGGGCGGCAGAGGTACGGGCCGGGCACCATCGGGGTGCCCGGCCCGTTCTGCGGGTAGCGTGACCGCGAGACACAGGCAGCGATCCAGAAGGCAAGGGCGGTGGACGACGTGCTGATGTTGGGCTTCGAGGGGTTCCTGGGACTCCTGAAGATCGTCCTCATGGCGCTGGCCGCGTTCGGACTGATCGACGCGGCCTTCCGGCGTGAGGACGCGTTCCGTGCGGCCGACAAGCAGAACAAGATCTTCTGGCTGATCATCCTGGGCATCGCCCTCGTGGTCAGCTACCTGTTCTCGCTCCTGTCCATCCTGCCGATCGCGGGCGCCATCGCCAGCATCGTCTACCTGGTGGACGTCCGGCCCGCCGTGAAGCAGCTCTCCGGCGGCGGCCGGGGCGGCTGGCGCAAGGGCAGGGGCCGGGGCGGCAGCAGCAGCGACGGCCCGTACGGCCCGTACAACGGCGGTCGCTGAGCGGCCCGCAGGCCCGGCGGGAGCACTTGCGCCAGCCGCCCCGGCGGCGGACCCGCTAGGCCACGCGGTCCAGCAGGACCACGGCCACGTCGTCCGTCAGCTCGTCGCCGTTGAGGTGCCTGACCTCGCTCACGGCGGCGCGCAGCAGTTCCTCGCCGCGCAGCCCCTCGGAGAGCTGGCGGCGGATCATCTCCACCATGCCGTCCTGGCCCAGGCGGGGGCCGCCGGGGGAGACGCGGCCCTCGATGAGGCCGTCGGTGTAGAGCATGAGGCTCCACTCGGCGCCCAGCTCCACCTGGGTGCGCGGCCAGCGCGCGCCCGGGAGCAGGCCGAGGGCGGGGCCGTTGTTGTCGAACGGCAGCAGCCGGGGCGCCGGGGACGCGCCGGGGCGGATCAGCAGCGGGGCCGGGTGTCCGGCCAGGCAGAGGCCCGCCCGGCGGCCGTCGGGGGCTATGTCCACCGTGCAGAGGGTCGCGAAGATCTCCTCGTCGGAACGCTCGTGCTCCAGCACCTCCTGGAGCGTGCCCAGCAGCTCGTCCCCGCACAGCCCGGCCAGGGTCAGCGCCCGCCAGGCGATGCGCAGCTCCACGCCGAGCGCGGCCTCGTCCGGGCCGTGGCCGCAGACGTCGCCGATCATGGCGTGCACGGTGCCGTCCGGGGTGCGGACCGCGTCGTAGAAGTCGCCGCCCAGCAGTGCGCGGGAGCGGCCGGGGCGGTAGCGCGCGGCGAAGCGCAGCGCGGCGCCCTCCAGCAGCGGCGTCGGCAGCAGCCCGCGCTCCAGGCGCCGGTTCTCCTGCGCGCGCAGCCGGCCCTCGGCCAGCCGCCGCTCGGCGGTGTCGGAACGCTTGCGCTCCACGGCGTACCGGATGGCGCGGCTGAGCAGCCGGCTGTCCAGCTCGTCGCGGAAGAGGTAGTCCTGGGCGCCCACGCGCACGGCCTCGGCGCCGCGCTCGGCGTCGCCGGAGGCGGTCAGCGCGATCACGGCGTGCCGCGGCGCCAGCTGAAGCACCTGACGGAGCACGGCCAGCTCGTCGCCGTCCTCGGTGTCGGCGCAGCCGGCGGCCGGGAGGGCGAGGTCGAGCAGGATGCAGTGCACGTCCGGGGTGAGCAGCCGGCCGGCCTCGGTGAGGTTGCGGGCGGTGCGGACGCGGATCGGCCGGCCGGCCGAGTCCCGCAGTTCGGGGACCAGTGCGCCGGACGGGTCGTCCTCGACGAGCAGCACGGTGAGCGCCACGCCGAGGGCGGCGGTGTCGCGGTGCGCCTCTTCGGTGAGGGCTACGGCGGAGACCTGCGCCGGTCCGCACTCGGCGGCCGGGACTGCTCTCTGCCGCGGTACGGGTACGGGCATCGTCCTGGTTCCTTCCCTCCCCCCGAGGGCACGGCTCGAGGGTCCTCGGGCCGCCGTCGGGTGACCCTAGCGGTACCGGGCGCCGGGACGGAATGGGGCGGGCCGTGGCCGGATCGCGTAGACCGCTGTCATATGCCTTGTTCCGTACGGCGGTTGGGCCGCCGGGGCGGGGGTGGGAGATGACGAAGCTCACTTGGTTCCACCCCGCCCCCGTGCGGTTGGTCACAGGGGGCGGTCCGGTGTGGCGGGGGTCACGCGTCGGGGCGTACGACTCCCAGGATCGGCATGGTGCCCGCGCCCGTCACGGTGACCGTGCGGCCGGGGCGCGGAGCGTGGATGATCTTGCCGTCGCCCACGTACATCCCGACGTGGGTGGCGTCCGCGAAGTAGATGACGAGGTCGCCCGGGCGCATCTTCGTCACGTCCACGTGCCGCAGATGCTTCCACTGCTCCTGCGAGGTGCGCGGGATCACGGTGCCCGCGTCGGCCCACGCCTGGGACGTCAGGCCGGAGCAGTCGAAGGAGTCGGGGCCCTCGGCGCCCCAGACGTACGGCTTGCCGAGCTGGGCGGTGGCGAAGGCGACCGCCCTGGCGCCGCCCGCGGAGGCGCTGTCGCGGGCCTTCTTCAGGACGCCGCTGTCCAGCCAGGCGGTCTGGGCGCGGTGGGCGGCCCGGCGCTCCAGCTCGGCCAGCCGCTCCATCTCCTGCTTCTGCAGCCGGGATTCGAGCTTCTCGGCGTCCTTGATCCGCTCCCGGACCGTCTTCTGCGCGGCCGCCTTGTCCTTGCGGTCCCGCTCCAGCTTCTTCCAGCGTGCGGCCGCGTCGTCGGTGTCCCGCTGCAGCTCCCGCTCCAGGCGGTCCGTCTCGGCGATCAGCTTCTTGGTGGCCCGCGCGCCGTTCAGCAGGGTGCCGGCGCCGTCCGCGAAGCGTTCGGGGTTGTCGGTGAGCAGGAAACGCGCCATGGGCGGCAGGCCGTTGTCCCGGTACTGGGCGCGGGCGGCGGCCCCCGCCTGGTTCTTCAGGTCGGCCAGCTCCTGGCGAGCCGCGTCGGTGCGCTTGTGGAGCGCGGCGAGCTGCGCGGACTGCTTGCGCACCTTCTCCTCGGCCGCGTTGTAGGCGTCGGTGGCGACGGCCGCGTCGTGGTAGAGGCTGTCGAGCTCCGCGCGGACCTTCTCCAGCTCCCGGTCGGGAACGGGCGCGGGGGCCGGGGTGGCGGGGGCGGGGGTCCGGGGGGTCGTGCGCGGGGAGGGTTCGGCGGGCGCGGCCGGTACGGAGGCGAACGCCGTGCCGGGCACCGCCAGTACGGTCACCGCGCAGACGACGGTCACGGCCGCGGCCAGCAGTCCGCGCTTGCCCCTACCCATCACGAGCCCCCCAAGCTGATTTACCGTCAGTAACTTACGGTCCGTCCGCAGGATCGTGCCACGATCCCGCGCGAAGTGACAGAGGTCGTACGAAGTCGTACTTCCCGGCCCTCCGCGTCTCCCGCGATCTTCCCGCCCGTGTGACGAACGAGGCGCGGTGAACGTTCCCTCGGGGCTCGCGTCGTGCGGTGATTCCCTCGAACAGGTGAGTCAGCGTCAGCGGGGCGCCAACGCGTCCCAGCTCAGTGTCACTTCGCCCTGCCGCCAGCGCGCGGGGCCGTCCGTGACCGGCCAGTCGGCCTTCAGGTCCCGGACCGCGCGCATCCAGCGCTGCCGGGCGCCGTAGGAGGCGTAGGGCGCGGCGGCCGCCCAGGCGCGGTCGAAGTCGCGCAGGAAGGCGTGCACCGGCTCGCCCGGCACGTTGCGGTGGATCAGCGCCTTCGGCAGCCGCTCGGCCAGGTCGGAGGGGCGCTCCAGCGAGCCGAGCCGGGTGGCGAAGGTGACCGTGCGCGGGCCCTCGGGGCCGAGCGCCACCCAGACGTGGCGCCGCCCGATCTCGTCGCAGGTGCCCTCCACCAGCAGCCCGCCGCGCGAGCCCGCGCCCGCCGGGGCCAGCCGCGCGCACAGGCCCTGCCACACGGCGGCGACCTGCTCCTCGTCGTACTGGCGCAGCACGTTGGCGGCCCGGATCAGCGCCGGGCGGCCGGGCACGGGGATCTCGAAGCCACCGTGCCGGAAGGTGAGCCCGTCGCGCTCGTAGGGCCTGGCCGCGGCGACCCGCTCCGGTTCGATCTCGACGCCGACCACGCGCGCGTGCGGCGCGACGGTACGGAGCCTGCCGAGCAGCTCCACGGCGGTCCAGGGCGCCGCCCCGTACCCGAGGTCGATGGCCAGGGGGTCTGCGGCGCGGCGCAGTTCGGCGCCGTGCGTGGCCGCGATCCAGCGGTCCATGCGGCGCAGCCGGTTGGGGTTGGTCGTCCCGCGCGTCACGGTGCCCTGGGGGCGAGAGGTCGTGCGGGATGCCATGTCTACGAGGGTAAGCGGGCGGAGCGACGACCTTCGACCGAACGGTTGAGCGAGTGCGGGTCATGATTGGGTAAAACCGCTTGATCGGGAAATGGGAAGAACCCCCTCCGCTGTTGCACCCCTCGGAGGACTCGGACAGTCCCCCGGCAGGCGTGCCCGACCGAGGAGGAAGCCCAGTGAGCCAGTACGTCAGCAGGCTCGGGCGGCGCTCCCCGGCGACGCCCCCGCGGCTGAGGCTGCACCGCAGGCCCCGCCGGGTCGCCATGCTCTCCGTGCACACCTCGCCCCTGCACCAGCCCGGCACCGGCGACGCGGGCGGCATGAACGTCTACATCGTCGAGCTGGCCCAGCGGCTGGCCGCGATCAACATCGAGGTGGAGATCTTCACCCGGGCCACGTCCGGCGACCTCGCCCCCAAGGTGGAGCTCGCCCCCGGCGTCCTCGTCCGGCACGTCGACGCCGGGCCCTACGAGGGCCTGGCCAAGGAGGAGCTGCCCGCCCAGCTCTGCGCCTTCACCCACGGCGTGATGCAGGCGTGGGCCGGCCACCGCCCCGGCTACTACGACCTCGTCCACTCCCACTACTGGCTCTCCGGCCACGTCGGCTGGCTCGCCGCCCAGCGCTGGGGCGTGCCCCTGGTGCACGCCATGCACACCATGGCCAAGGTCAAGAACGCCAGCCTGGCCCACGGCGACACCCCCGAGCCCGCCGCCCGCGTCATCGGCGAGACCCAGATCGTCTCCGCCGCCCGCCGCCTCATCGCCAACACCACGGAGGAGGCCGCGGAACTCGTCCGGCACTACGACGCCGACCCGGCCAAGGTCGCCGTCGTCCACCCCGGGGTCAACCTCGACCGCTTCCGCCCCCTCGACGGCCGCGCCGCCGCCCGCGCCCGCCTCGGGCTACCCCAGGACGCGCTGATACCGCTCTTCGCGGGCCGGATACAGCCGCTGAAGGCCCCTGACGTGCTGCTCCACGCCGTCGCCCGCCTGCTGGAGGAGCGGCCGGAGCTGCGCCGCAACATCGTCGTGCCCGTCGTCGGCGGCCCCAGCGGCAGCGGTCTCGCCAAGCCCGAGGGGCTCCAGAAGCTCGCCGCCCGGCTCGGCATCGCGGACGTCGTGCGGTTCCGGCCGCCGGTCGGGCAGGAGCAGCTCGCGGACTGGTTCCGGGCCGCGTCCGTGCTGGTCATGCCGTCCTACAGCGAGTCCTTCGGGCTCGTCGCCATCGAGGCGCAGGCGGCCGGCACCCCGGTGCTCGCGGCCGCGGTCGGCGGTCTGCCGGTGGCCGTGCGCGACGGCGAGACCGGCTTCCTCGTCCAGGGCCACGACCCGGCCGACTACGCGCGCGTGCTGCGCCGCTTCGCCGACGACCCCGGCCTGTCCGGCCGGACCGGCGCGGCCGCCGCCCGGCACGCCCTCGGCTTCGGCTGGGACGCCTCGGCCGCCGCCACCGCCGACGTCTACGCGGCCGCGACCCAGTCCCACCGCCGTCGCGTACGCTCGCAGCATGGCTGAGACCGAGGCGACGGAGCGGGCCGCGCGAACCGTCGAGGACGCGCTGAAGGACGCCGGGCTGGAGTGGGAGAGCCCCAAAGCGGGCTCCTACGTCGTCAAACTCCCCGGCACCGCCAAGCTCTCCACCACCGTCTCGCTGCTGGTGGGCCGTCACACCCTCTCCCTGAACGCCTTCGTCGTCCGGCACCCCGACGAGAACGAGGCGGGCGTCCACCGCTGGCTCCTGGAGCGCAACCTCAAGCTGTACGGCGTGAGTTACGCGGTCGACCGGCTCGGCGACGTCTACGTCACCGCCCGCCTCCCGCTCGCCGCCGTCACCCCGGAGGAGATCGACCGCCTGCTCGGCCAGGTGCTCGAAGCCGCCGACGGCGCCTTCAACACCCTGCTCGAACTCGGCTTCGCCTCCGCGATCCGCCGCGAGCACGCCTGGCGCGTCTCACGCGGCGAGTCCACCCGGAACCTGGACGCCTTCGCGCACCTGCTGCGCGACAACTGAGGCTCTTCTAGCGGCTGTTGCGGTAGCGCCCCGGGGTGACCCCCACCAGCTTCTTGAAGTGCCGGGTCAGATGGGCCTGGTCGTAGAACCCGCTGGCCACCGCCACCTGGCCCGGCGTCATCCCGTCCAGCAGCAGCCGGCGGGCCCGGCCGATCCGGCGCGAGGTCAGGTACCGGTGCGGGGCGATGCCGTAGGCGGCACCGAACGCCCGCACCAGATGGGCGGGATGGGCGTGCAGCAGCCCGGCCGCGTCGGTCAGGGTGAGGCCGTCGGTGAGGTGCGCGTCGAGGAGTTCGCGCAGCTCGCGTGCCAGTACGGGATCGGGGCGCGGGGGTTCGGGGTCGCGGTGGCGCAGGTGGTCCCGCAGGCGCTCGCCGATCAGCGCCAGCCCGCTCTCCGCCGCCAGTTCCTCGCCCGGCACGGCCAGCGCCCGGTGCAGCCGCCCCACCCGCGCCCGCAGTTCCGGGTCGCGCAGGTCGGGCCCGTCGACGGCGGGGCCGATGAGGTCGTGGCTGAGGCGGCTGCCGTCCAGATAGAGGACCCGCTTGCGGAAGCCGTGCGGGGTGGCGGGGGAGCCGTTGTGCGGGACGTGCGGCGGCAGCAGCGTGACCGTGTCGCGCGGGGTGCCGTGCTCGTGCCGGTCCAGGTCGTACCGTACGGCGCCGTCGTCGACGATCAGCAGCGTCCAGGCGTCGTGGACGTGCATCGGGTACGCGTACTCGGTGAACCGGGCGTGGAAGACCTCCACGACACCCGGCACGGACGGGCGCCACGCGGAGACTTCCGGCTGGTGAGCGGGCTGGTGAGCGGGCTGGTGTGCGGGCTCGTGAGCGGGCTGATGTGCGGCCACGCAAGAAACGTACAAGACCCGGCGGGCCGGCGGTCGGCAGTCTCGGGGGCATGAGTGAACAGCCCCTGCGTTTCGACACCAAGATCGCCGTGCTCCTGCGGGACGACCTCGCCCCCTGGCAGCGCCTCAACGTCACGTCGTTCCTGGTCAGCGGCCTGGGAAGCCAGGTCCCCGAGGTGATCGGCGCCCCGTACGAGGACGCCGACGGGGTCGGCTACCTGCCGATGTTCCGCCAGCCGGTCCTGGTCTTCGAGGCGACCAAGGAGGTCCTGCGGGCCGCCCACACGCGGGTGCTGAGCCGCTCGCTGCCCCGCGCGGTCTTCACCGCCGACCTCTTCTCGACCGGCAACGACACCGACAACCGGGCGGCCGTACGGGCCGTACCCACCGCCGACCTGGATCTGGTCGGCCTGGCGGTGTACGGCCCGAAGGGCGGCGTGGACAAGGTGGTGAAGGGGGCGCGGATGCACCCGTAGCCCGGCCGCCCGGGGTCAGGCGGCCTTCTCGACGGAGGGGCGGGCCGGGGCGGCCGCCACCGTGGTGATCTCCGCCGTCTCCACCGGCAGCCCGCGCATCAGCACCGCGTACCCCAGACCCGCCGCCGTGCCGATGACGGCGCACGCCCCCCAGAGCCACCGCGCGCCGAAGTGGTCGATGACCGCGCCGGACATGAGCGGGGCGACGAGGGCGGCGACCGACCAGGAGAGGCTGTAGACGCCCTGGTAGCGGCCGCGCCCGTGGACGGGGGAGAGGCGGACGACGAGACCGGTCTGGGTGGGAGCGTTGACGATCTCGGCGAGGGTCCACACGCAGACGGTGAGCGCGAAGACGCCGACCGACCCGGCGAAAGCGGTGAGGCCGAAGCCGTAGCCCGCGAGCACCGAGGAGAGCACGAGCAGCCGGCGCGGATCGCGGTGCTCGATGAAGCGGGTGACCGGGATCTGCAGGGCGACGATCAGGACGCCGTTGACGGCGATGGCGGTGCCGTAGTCGGCGGGGGTGAACCCCGCCTGCCCCATGGCGACCGGGAGGCCGACCGAGCCCTGCTGGAAGACGAGGGCGACGAGGAAGCACAGGCCGACGACGGCCATGTAACGCCGGTCGCGCAGCACGGTGCCGAGACCGACCTCGGGCTGCCCGGCCTCCTCGGCGGCGGGCGCGGGCCGGGACTCGGGCAGCTTGAGGAAGACGAGGACCGCGCAGGCGAGCGTCATCCCGGCCTCGATGAGGAAGCCGGCGAGATAACTGAACTCGGCGATGAACCCGGCGGCGACGGAGGAGACCGCGAAGCCGAGGTTGAGCGCCCAGTAGTTCAGCGAGAAGGCCCGCACCCGGTCCTCCGGGCGCACGATGTCGGCCATCATCGCCTGCACCGCGGGCCGGGAGGCGTTGGAGGCGGCGCCCACCAGGAAGGCGACGGCGGCGATGGCCACCGGGTCGTGCATGAAGCCGAGCAGCGCGACGGACGCGGCGGTGCCGAGCTGGGCGATCAGCAGGGTGGGCCGGCGGCCGAGCCGGTCGGCCATGACCCCGCCGCCGAGCGAGGAGACGACCCCGCCCAGGCCGTGCAGGGCGGCGACGAGACCGGCGTAGGAGGCGGAGTAGCCGCGGTCCAGGGTGAGGTAGAGCGCCATGAAGGTGGCGACGAAGGCGCCGAGCCGGTTGACCAGCGTGCTGGCCCACAGCCACCAGAAGGCGCGGGGCAGACCGGAGACGGAGGACCGTACGGCGGCGACGAGCCGGCCCGGTGCGGCGGTGGACATGGACGGGACCCCCCGGTAAGTGGCGCTTGCGGTAAGCGGAACTTACTCCCGCGGGGTTGTCGGAGGCCACTCAATTAACAGAAGCCGTCAAGTGTCAGCGGCCCGCCGGCGCCCCGGAGGGGTGGATTACGCTCTGAGGCATGGCCGACGCACCGTACAAGCTGATCCTCCTCCGCCACGGCGAGAGCGAGTGGAACGCGAAGAACCTGTTCACCGGCTGGGTGGACGTCAACCTCAACGAGAAGGGCGAGAAGGAGGCGGTCCGCGGTGGCGAGCTCCTGAAGGACGCCGATCTCCTGCCCGACGTGGTCCACACGTCGCTCCAGAAGCGCGCGATCCGCACGGCCCAGCTCTCGCTGGAGGCCGCGGACCGCCACTGGATCCCGGTCAACCGCAGCTGGCGCCTGAACGAGCGCCACTACGGCGCCCTGCAGGGCAAGGACAAGGCGGCGACGCTGGCCGAGTTCGGCGAGGAGCAGTTCATGCTCTGGCGCCGCTCCTACGACACCCCGCCGCCGCCGCTCCCGCGCGACGCGGAGTACTCCCAGTTCGACGACGCCCGCTACGCGGACCTCCCCCCGGAGATCCGTCCGCAGACGGAGTGCCTCAAGGACGTCGTGGAGCGCATGCTCCCCTACTGGTACGACGACATCGTCCCCGACCTCCTCGACGGCCGCACCGTCCTGGTCGCCGCCCACGGCAACTCGCTGCGCGCCCTGGTCAAGCACCTGGACGGCATCTCCGACGAGGACATCGCGGGCCTGAACATCCCCACGGGCATCCCGCTCTACTACGAGCTCGACGCCGACTTCAAGCCGCTCACCCCCGGCGGCAAGTACCTCGACCCGGAAGCGGCCAAGTCCGCGATCGAGGCCGTGAAGAACCAGGGCAAGAAGAAGTAGGCCCGCACGAACAAGCCCCCTAGTCGCGATTTCTCCGCGAGTAGGGGGCTTGTTGCTGCTTCACGTCGGTGCTGGTGGGCGCCGTCGTCACGGTGACGCACCGGACCGGGACGGCGGCCCGGCGGACGGCGTGAGCGGGGCCGGGTGTCCGCGCGGGCCGTACGCGGGTCAGATCTGGAGCGGTACCGGGTGCACCTCGTCGGGGCTGTGCCCGGTGCGCTCGTGGATGCGCTGGACCGCCTCGGCCGAGGGGGCCTCGGACAGGCAGTAGACCGTGCCCGACTCCGGGTCCGCCCAGGCGGCCTCGAAGTGCACGTTCTCCTCCTGCTCGATGTCGAGGTCGGCCTGGTGGGCGCGTGCCAGTTCGTCGGCCGTGATGCCTTCCATGCCGTGGTGGACGTCCATGAACTTGCTCATGGTCACACCTCCTTGCGAAGTCCCTCCCTCCACTCTGGGCCCGCACGTCCACCGGGGCGACTCGTTCACCGGTACCGACGCGTCCACCGGTACGCCGAGGGGCCCCGGACTCCTCCGGGGCCCCTCGACCGCCCTCGTCCTCAGCCGCACTGGCAGGGCGCGCCCTGCTGGCAGCCGCAGCCGCAGCCCGAGCCGCAGCCGCAGGCGGCCACCAGCGGCAGGCTTCTGGGCCGGGCGGCCTGGTCGGTGTCGCGGTCCTGGGCGGGGTCGGGCGTGGTGCTCGGGGATTCGGGCATGGCTCCTCCTCGACACGGGGGCCAGGTGCCCCCGCCCATTTCATGCCCGCCGTACTGGGCGCATCAACGGCGCACGGATGCGCCCGCACGCCGCGCCCCACCACCGCAAGCCCCCTGCGCGCGTGCTCCCTGGCGTGGAGAGCGGCCGCTCTCAGCAGTTCGCGCTGTACCGGACACACCCCGGTGCCGAGTGGCTCTTCTCCCAGTCGTGATGCTCGCTCGCCAGCACACCGCCCAGCAGGAGGGCGAGCAGCAGGTGGGCGATCGCCGTCCAGCGGGCGCGGAAGACCGCCGCGAGGACGGCCAGGACGACCACCACGATCCGCCACACCTGCAGACGGTCGATGAACGCGAGGTGGGCCGCGTCGATCCGCGCCTGGTCACCCTGCGCCGCCCACACCTCCAGGCCGACGCCGTATATCGCGTCCAGCACCACCCAGGCGGTCTCCAGCAGGAAGAGCGGGATGGCAAAGGCGAGATCGACACCCAGGCGTGTCCTGCGCGACCAGGGGAGCCGGCGTCTCGGCGCCGGACGGGATTCGGTCATGGACGCAGAGTGCGGGGGACGGCGGAGCCGCACAGGAGTACGGGTACTCAACCCGCCCCCGGCACCGCCCGGCACCCCCCGGCACCGCCCGGCACCCGTCCGGCACCCGTCCGGCCCCCCGGAGGGCGTCTCAGCCAGCCGTCCCCTCCTGCTGGATCTCGTCCGCGTGTTCGCCCGTCACCAGGTACACCACCCGCTTCGCCACGGCCACCGCGTGGTCCGCGTAGCGCTCGTAGTAGCGGCCCAGCAGGGTCACGTCGACCGCCGTCTCGATGCCGTGCTTCCAGCGGTCGTCGATCAGGTGCTGGAAGAGGGTGCGGTGCAGCAGGTCCATCTCGTCGTCGTCCTGCTCCAGCTGGAGCGCGAGGTCGACGTCCTTGGTGATGATGACCTCCGCCGCCTTCGCCATGAGGCGCTGCGCGAGCTGGCCCATCTCCAGGATGGTGGCGTGCAGGTCCTGGGGGACCGCGCGCTCGGGGAACCGCAGCCGGGTCAGTTTGGCGACGTGCTGGGCCAGGTCGCCCGAGCGCTCCAGGTCGGCCGACATCCTCAGCGAGGTGACGACGATGCGCAGGTCCGTCGCCACCGGCTGCTGCCGCGCCAGCAGGGCTATCGCCCGCGCCTCCAGGTCGTGCTGGAGTTCGTCGACCCGCTGGTCGGCCTCGATCACGCTCTCGGCCAGCTTCAGGTCGGCGTCCAGGATGGCGGTGGTGGCGCGTCCGATGGCGGAGCCGACCAGCCGGGCCATCTCCACCAGACCGTCGCCGATCGAGTCCAGTTCCTCGTGGTACGCGTCCCGCATCAGGTTCCCTCTCCTACTACGTGTCGTCAGGGGCCCCAAGTACCTGGCCGGAACCCACGCTCCCACGTTCCGGCCCGCACGCGTCCGTTTCCGCCCTCCGGAATGAACCGGCACTGGATGGAAGGTGAACTCTGGGCGACGAGTGCCCGAGGCCGCACCACGGCGGCTGTGGTCAGGGCGTACGTCATGCCTAACCTTGTGACATGGACGTGAACGCGGCGGTCGCCGCAGTGGCGGCGATCGGTGGGGTGCTCACCGGTGTCATCGCCATGCTGGCGTTCCGCTGGAGCGAACGCGACCTGAAGCGCCCCACCCGTACCTCCCTGCACACCGACGCGGTGCTGCCGCCCGGCGTGGACACCGTGCTGTCGGTGCTCCGCTCCTCCGCGGTCGTCCTCGACGAGGCCGACGCCGTGGTCAAGGCCAGCTCCGCCGCGTACGCCCTCGGCCTCGTCCGGGGCGGCAAGCTCGCCGTCGAGCCGATGCTCCAGATGGCCCGCGACACCCGGCGCGACGGGGAGATACGCCAGGTCGAGCTGGACCTGCCCCGGCGCGGCACCGGACGGGGCGAGGCCCTGGCGGTGTCCGCCCGCGTGGCCCCGCTCGGCTCCCGGCTGGTGCTGCTGCTGGTCGAGGACCTGACCGAGGCCCGCCGCATCGAGGCGGTACGCCGTGACTTCGTGGCCAATGTGAGCCACGAGCTGAAGACCCCCGTAGGAGCGCTCTCGCTGCTCTCCGAGGCCGTCATGGACGCCTCCGACGAGCCGGAGGCGGTCCAGCGCTTCGCCGGGCGCATGCAGATCGAGGCGACCCGGCTGACCAACCTGGTCCAGGAGCTGATCGACCTCTCCCGGGTGCAGAACGACGACCCGCTGGAGGACGCCGAGCCGGTGCGTGTGGACGAGCTGGTCGCCGAGGCCGTCGACCGCTGCCGCCACCAGGCCGGTACGAAGCAGATCAACATGGCCACCGCCATCCAGGACCCGGCACGGGCCGACCAGGCCCGCGCCGGCCTGCACGTCTGGGGCAACCGGGGTCAGCTCGCGGCCGCCCTCGGGAACCTGGTCGAGAACGCCGTCAACTACTCCCCGGCCCACACCCGCGTCGGCATCTCCGCCCGCCGGGTCGCCGCCCCCGGCGGCGACCTGATCGAACTCGCCGTCACCGACCAGGGCATCGGCATCACCGACAAGGACAAGGAGCGCATCTTCGAGCGCTTCTACCGCGTCGACCCGGCCCGCTCGCGCGCCACCGGCGGCACCGGCCTCGGCCTCGCCATCGTCAAGCACGTGGTCGCCTCGCACGGCGGCGAGGTCACGGTGTGGAGCGCCGAGGGCCAGGGCTCCACCTTCACCCTCCGGCTGCCGGAGGCGGGCGTCGCCCGCGACCGCGCGGCCAGGCACCCGGATCTCGACGACGAGTCCGGTAGCGCCGATCCTTCCCCGTACGCTCCGCTTCCCTCCCCGGAGGTCCTTCCGTGACCCGAGTGCTCGTCGTCGAGGACGAGGAGTCCTTCTCCGACGCCCTGTCGTACATGCTGCGCAAGGAGGGCTTCGAGGTCGCCGTCGCCGCGACCGGCCCCGACGGCCTGGACGAGTTCGAGCGCAACGGCGCCGACCTGGTCCTGCTCGACCTGATGCTGCCGGGGCTCCCCGGTACGGAGGTGTGCCGTCAGCTGCGCGGCCGCTCCAACGTCCCGGTGATCATGGTGACCGCCAAGGACAGCGAGATCGACAAGGTCGTCGGCCTGGAGATAGGGGCCGACGACTACGTGACCAAGCCCTTCTCCTCGCGTGAGCTGGTCGCCCGTATCCGGGCCGTGCTGCGCAGGCGCGGCGAGCCGGAGGAGGTCACCCCGGCCGCGCTGGAGGCGGGCCCGGTCCGGATGGACGTCGACCGCCATGTGGTGACGGTGTCCGGGGCCAAGGTCGACCTGCCGCTGAAGGAGTTCGACCTGCTGGAGATGCTGCTGCGCAACGCGGGCCGGGTGCTCACCCGGATGCAGCTCATCGACCGGGTGTGGGGCGCCGACTACGTGGGCGACACCAAGACCCTCGACGTCCATGTGAAGCGGCTGCGCGCCAAGATCGAGCCCGACCCCGGCGCCCCGCGCTATCTGGTGACGGTGCGCGGGCTGGGCTACAAGTTCGAGCCGTAGACCGCGGGCGGACCGGGGATACGAACGAGGGGGCACCCGGACCGGGTGCCCCCTTCGTGTTCGGTGTGCGCGCGGCTCAGTTGCCGGCGGCCGACTGCGACGCGGAGTCGCTCGGGGACGCGGCCGAGCCGCCGGCTGCCGGGGCGGAGGCCGAGGCCGGGGCGCTCGCCTTGTCACCCTCGGGCTTTCCGCTCGCCGAGGGGGAGCCCGACGGGGAGGAGCTCGCGGCGGCCGGCGCGGACGGCACCTCGCTCGGGCCCCAGCCGCTGAAGTAGCTGGTCGCCGGGACGACGAAGGCGCGCAGGCTGACCGCGCCGGTCTGGCTGAAGGTGAAGGTGATCTTCTGCGCGTTGCCGTTCTGGACCGACTCGCGGCCGCTGGCCAGGATCGCGGAGGCGTTGTCCTTGCCGCCGACGACGAGCCGGCCGTGCGCCGGGACGACCAGCTTCTGGCCCTTGGCGGGCTTCAGCTCGACCTTCTGGTCGCTGCCCTCGACGGCGACCGACTGGAGGGTCTGGTCGGTCGTGCCGTCGTTGAACAGCGTGGCGGCCACGGCGGCCGGGCCGTCGGCCTTGGCGTCGGGCTGAGTGATCACCAGGGCGTTCTGGACCTTGATGACGCCGACACTGGTCGCCGCGTTGTCCGGCTTGATCTCCAGGGTCTGCGCGTTGTTGCCGGCGCCGCACGCGGCGAGCGAGGCGATCGAGAAAGCGATGGCGGATGCGGCGAGGGCGCCGCGTCGAAGGCTGCTGCTCACGGCGGCGGCAACTCCTTGAACGCAGGGGCAGCTTGTCTTGTAAAGCCACCTTAAGGATCTGTCAGCGCCCTCAGGCTACCGAGCCGTTCACGAGCCGTGGCACCCGACCCTCCCCAAGTGTCCGGCTTCCCTTCCGGCGGAGGTGTCCGCGGCGCCGCGGGACGCCCCCGGGAGGCATTGCCCGAACGCCTGTCCGTCATTCGGATAACCCCGGGGAGTGCCGTCGACGGCATCCGGGTGACACTCCGCGACACTCCCGGCGGCATTTTCGTGAAGGAATACGCGCGTGTCCGGAATTGATCACAGCCCGGTGGCGTGATCAATTCCGGATTCGTCTCGTACCCGACTCCGGTCATCGAACGCAGGGACGGAAGTCGTACGCTTGGAAGTGGGCAAAACGGGACATTCGACCGATCGGAGCGGCTCTCTGGGGCGCGTGACGTACATGTTTCACCGCGCGCACAGAGCTGCCCCCACCTGCGAATTCCCGGTTCCGGGAGTGGTCCGCAGCACGTCCGTGTTGGTGTTGTCAAGCCCCGAGATATGCCCTGACCTGCGAAAACGCCATTCAGAAGACGCCGTATCCGTGTTACCCTGGATAGCCACGGAAGGGGTACCTGTCACATGACGTTCAAGGTTGGCGACACCGTGGTCTATCCCCATCACGGGGCCGCGCTGATCGAGGCTATCGAAACTCGTCAGATCAAAGGCGTGGACAAGACCTACTTGGTGCTGAAGGTCGCCCAGGGCGACCTGACGGTACGTGTGCCAGCGGACAATGCGGAGTTCGTCGGCGTGCGTGATGTGGTCGGTCAGGACGGGCTGGACCGGGTCTTCGAGGTGCTGCGCGCGCCGTACGCCGAGGAGCCCACGAACTGGTCGCGCCGCTACAAGGCAAATCTGGAGAAGCTGGCGTCCGGCGATGTCATCAAGGTCGCGGAAGTCGTGCGTGACCTGTGGCGCCGTGAGCGCGAGCGCGGTCTCTCCGCCGGTGAGAAGCGCATGCTCGCCAAGGCCCGCCAGATCCTGGTGAGCGAGCTGGCCCTCGCGGAGAACACCAACGAGGACAAGGCCGAGGCCCTGCTCGACGAGGTACTCGCCTCCTGACGCGTGAGCGGGCGGTGTGCCCCGCCTGCTCCACAGTCCGGCGCAGCAGAAATGCCGTGGTGCCCGATGACACTCACCCTGTCGCCGGGCGCTGCGGCATATTCGTCCCCCCAAGCGTTCCCCCCGCACCCGGCTGCACTCGATGCGGTTTCCGTACCGTGTTCTGCCCCTGCTCATCGCGCCTGGGGCGGACGGCTCGACCGCGGTCACGGAAAGGGTCGGCCGAGGCGTCACGTCCAGGCGCTCCTCCAGGCCATACCCACCGGGCCCGAGCACACAAACCTGACAGGAACCGATGTCTGACGAAACGCGCCCCGCGCACGCCGAGCCGCGCCGGGACAGCCGTGTCGCCGCCGTGATTCCCGCCGCCGGCCGGGGCGTACGCCTCGGACCGGGCGCTCCCAAGGCACTCCGCGCGCTGAACGGCACGCCCATGCTGATCCACGCGATCCGCGCCCTGGCCGCCTCCCGGCACGTCTCCCTCGTGGTCGTCGTCGCCCCGCCGGACGGCGCCGCCGAGGTCAAGTCGCTGCTGGACGCGCACGCGCTGCCCGAGCGCACGGACTTCCTGGTCGTCCCCGGCGGGGAGAGCCGCCAGGAGTCGGTCCGCCTGGGCCTTAACGCCCTGCCGCCCGACTACGACGTCGTCCTCGTGCACGACGCGGCCCGCCCCCTCGTCCCCGTCGACACCGTGGACACGGTCGTCGAGGCGGTGCGCGACGGCTCCCCGGCCGTGGTCCCGGCGCTGCCGCTGGCCGACACCGTCAAGGAGGTCGAGCCCGCGGGCACCCCCGGCGAGCCCGAGCCGGTGCTCGGCACGCCCGAGCGGGCCCGGCTGCGCGCCGTACAGACCCCGCAGGGCTTCGACCGGGCCACCCTGGTGCGCGCCCACGAGAGCGTCACCGAGGACGTCACCGACGACGCGAGCATGGTCGAGCGGCTGGGCGAGCGGGTCGTGACCGTGCCCGGCCACGAGGAGGCCTTCAAGGTCACCCGTCCCCTCGACCTCGTCCTCGCCGAGGCGGTCCTGGCCCGCAGGAGGCTCAACGATGGCTTCTGAGATCCCCGCGCCGGCGCCCGCCCTGCCCCAGGTGGGCATCGGCACCGACATCCACGCCTTCGAGGACGGCCGCGAGCTGTGGTGCGCCGGGCTCAAGTGGGAGGACTCCGGGCCGGGCCTGGCCGGGCACTCCGACGCGGACGTCGTCGCGCACGCCGCCTGCAACGCGCTGTTCTCCGCCGCCGGGCTCGGTGACCTGGGACAGCACTTCGGCACCGGCCGGCCCGAGTGGTCCGGCGCGTCCGGGGTCACCCTGCTCACCGAGGCCGCCCGGATCGTGCGGGAGGCGGGCTTCGCCATCGGCAACGTCGCCGTGCAGGTCGTCGGGCCGCGCCCGAAGATCGGCAAGCGGCGGGACGAGGCGCAGCAGATCCTCAGCGCCGCCGCCGGCGCCCCGGTCTCCGTGTCCGGCGCGACCACCGACGGGCTCGGCTTCCCGGGCCGGGACGAGGGACTGATGGCCGTCGCCACGGCTCTCGTGCTGCGCGTGTCGTAAGGGACGTGTGCGGGTACCCGCACAGCCATCGTCGATTGAGGAGGATCTTCATGTCCGCAGCCCTGTCCGACCGGCTCAAGTCCCTGCTGGACACCCGCGTGTTCATCGTCGTGGGAACCGTCCAGCCCGACGGCAGCCCGCAGATGTCACCGGTGTGGGTGAAGCGGGACGGGGACGACGTCCTCGTCTCCACCACGGTCGACCGGCGCAAGGAGAAGAACCTCAGGCGCGACCCGCGGGTCACCGTCGTCGTCGTGGACCCGGAGAACCCCTACATGTACGCCGAGATCCGCGGCACCGCCGAGATGACCACCGAGGGCGGCCAGGCGCTCATCGACGAGCTGTCGCTGAAGTACACCGGCAAGAAGTACGCGGAGTTCAACCCGGCCTCCGTCCACGACGCCGAGCGGGTCGTCGTGCGGATCACCCCGCGCAAGGTGGTCGGCAGCCTCTGAGAGGCGGCGCGGGACGGCGGTTTTCCCGTCCGGGCGCATTGCATCGCAATGCGCCTACTACCCTGGTGTGGTGACCATTCGCCTGTACGACACCAGCGCCCGGCAGATCCGCGACTTCACCCCGGTCCGGCCGGGCTGTGTCTCGATCTACCTGTGTGGCGCCACCGTGCAGGCCGCACCGCACATCGGGCACATCCGCTCCGGCCTGAACTTCGACATCATGCGCCGCTGGTTCGAGTACCGCGGCTACGACGTGACGTTCATCCGCAACGTCACGGACATCGACGACAAGATCATCGCCAAGGCCCGCGAGCAGAAGCGCCCCTGGTGGGCGATCGGCTACGAGAACGAGCGGGCGTTCAACGACGCGTACGCCGCCCTCGGTTGCCTGCCGCCCACCTACGAGCCCCGCGCCACCGGCCACATCACCGAGATGATCGAGATGATGCGGGGCCTCATCGAGCGCGGTCACGCCTACGAGTCCGAGGGCAACGTCTACTTCGACGTGCGCTCCTTCGCGGACTACCTGGAGCTGTCCCGGCAGGAGCTGGACAACCTGCTCCAGCCGTCGGGCGAGGGTGAGACCGGCAAGCGGGACCCGCGCGACTTCGCCATGTGGAAGGCGGTCAAGCCGGGCGAGCCGAGCTGGCCGACGCCCTGGGGGCCCGGCCGCCCCGGCTGGCACCTGGAGTGCTCGGCCATGGCGCACAAGTACCTGGGCACCGTCTTCGACGTCCACGGCGGCGGCCTGGACCTGATCTTCCCGCACCACGAGAACGAGATCGCCCAGGCCAGGGCCTTCGGCGACGAATTCGCGCGGTACTGGGTGCACAACGCGTGGGTGACCATGGCGGGCGACAAGATGTCCAAGTCGCTCGGCAACAGCGTGCTGGTCTCCGAGATGGTCAAGCAGTGGCGTCCCATCGTCCTGCGCTACTACCTCGGCACCCCGCACTACCGCTCGATGATCGAGTACAGCGAGGAGTCGCTGCGCGAGGCCGAGGTCGCGTTCGCGCGCATCGAGGGCTTCGTCCAGCGCGCGCTGGAGAAGGCCGGGGGCGAGGTCGAACCGGCCGCCGAGGTGCCGCCGGCCTTCGCCGAGGCGATGGACGACGACCTGGGCGTGCCGCAGGCCCTGGCCGTGGTGCACACCACCGTCCGGCAGGGCAACAGCGCCCTGGCCGCCGACGACAAGGAAGCGGCCGTCGCCCGCCTCGCCGAGGTGCGGGCCATGCTCGGCGTGCTCGGACTCGACCCGCTGGACCCCCAGTGGGCCGGTGAGGGCGGCGAGCGCGGCGAGGACCTCCACGGCGTCGTGGACAGCCTGGTCAGGCTCGTCCTGGAGCAGCGGGAGTCCGCCCGCGGCCGCAAGGACTGGGCCACCGCCGACGCCATCC
The DNA here is from genome assembly GCF_040645115.1 of Streptomyces sp. NPDC046860. Taxonomy (NCBI): domain Bacteria; kingdom Bacillati; phylum Actinomycetota; class Actinomycetes; order Kitasatosporales; family Streptomycetaceae; genus Streptomyces; species Streptomyces sp. NPDC046860. The sequence continues at coordinate 73,146 of NZ_JBEYXQ010000016.1, forward strand.
GCGACCAGCTCGGGCAGTCCGGGCTCGTCGTCGAGGACAGCCCGCAGGGCCCGCGCTGGAGCCTCGGCCCGCGCTAGCAAGCGGCTTGATCGAGTGTGCCGCCCGGCGATCCGGGCGCCACACTGCATACATACGTACGAACGCTCACGGAGAACGGGTAACTCATGGCGAACAACCGCCGCATGTCAGGCAAGAAGGGTGCCCAGGTCGGCAGCGGCGGCCAGCGGCGCCGTGGCCTGGAGGGCAAGGGCCCCACGCCGCCCGCCGAGGCACGCAAGGGCCACGCCAAGCAGCGCGCCGCCGCCGCCAAGGTCCGCCGCGCCCAGGGCCGCCCGCAGCAGCGCAAGGGCGGCGGCCGGTCCACCTCCGAGCTGGTCGTCGGCCGTAACCCGGTGTACGAGGCGCTGCGCGACGGCGTGCCCGCCACCATGCTCTACGTCCAGCAGTTCATCGACAACGACGAGCGCGTCCGCGAGGCCCTCCAGCTCGCCGCCGAGCGCGGCAACATCCACCTCATGGAGGCCCCGCGCCCCGAGCTGGACCGCATGACGAACGGCCTGAACCACCAGGGCCTCGTCCTCCAGGTCCCGCCGTACGAGTACGCGCACCCCGAGGACCTGCCCGCGGCCGCCTACGACAACGCCGAGGACCCGCTGATCGTCGCCCTCGACGGCGTCACCGACCCGCGCAACCTCGGCGCCGTCGTCCGCTCCGTCTCCGCCTTCGGCGGGCACGGCGTGGTCGTGCCCGAGCGCCGCTCGGCCGGTATGAGCGCCGGTGCCTGGAAGTCGTCGGCCGGTGCGGCCGCCCGTACGCCGGTCGCCCGTGCCACCAACCTCACCCGGACCCTGGAGCAGTACAAGAAGGCCGGGATCACGGTGGTCGGCCTGGCCGCCGACGGCGAGGCCGAGGTGGGCGACCTGGCGGCGCTGTCCGGCCCGGTCGTCATCGTGGTCGGCAGCGAGGGCAAGGGCCTGTCCCGCCTGGTCGGCGAGACCTGCGACCACCGGGTCCGCATCCCCATGCCGGGTGGCGCGGAGTCCCTCAACGCCGGTGTCGCGGCCGGTGTGGTGCTGTACGAGGCGTCGCGCCGCCGCTCCTGAACGACCGTTCGGCCATGCCCCCGGATGCGGTAATTCCGGGGGCTGTCGGGCTTTCGCGACGACTTTGACGCGGCCCGGACACATCGGGCCGGTCAAAGCAGTGTCCTAACTCGGCGTCACTCGGTTAGATGAGTGTGGACACCAGAACACCCCGCACACCCACGGGGGACCGCTCGTCGGGATTCGACGACGCTCCCGCGCTGAGCATGGTGAAGGTGCCGAGCGATCCGGCGCAGGTCATCGTCAATCACGCCAGCTTCCGCGTGCAGTTGGGAACGGCCGGCAGGCGCGCGCAGTCCCCGAGAATCGCCCGGCATCTGAGCGCCGCCCAGGACACCGCCGGCATGTCCGCCGTGGGCGGGGCGGCCGGCCGCCGCCGCCCGGTCGTCTGGAGCGGCCGGTCCGCGCCCGACGACACCGGTACCCACCGTCTGCTCCAGGCCGTCCGGGGCAGCAGCGTCCGCCACCCCGAAGAGCCGGCCGGGGCCACCCAGGTCATCCCGCGCCTCGACCAGGGTCACACCGGTTACGCGGACGCCTACGACCAGCTCGACGCCACCGTCGAGACCCCGGTCCTCGGCCACCAGCGCACCGGCCCGGACGGCGGCACCCGGCTGCTGCCCCACATGCGCCCGGTCGGCAGCGCGTACGACGAGCCGCCGTACGACGAACCGCCTTACGAGGGCGACGACTTCGCCCCCGAGGAGCCGCCCGTCCGGCCTCCGGGCTCGCGGGCCGCCCGCCGACACGGGGACGACCTGGCCCGGCACGCGTACTACCCGGGCCGCCGGATGAACCTCGGCGTCGTCCTGCTCCCGCTGCGGGTCTTCCTCGGCTTCATCTCGATCTACGCGGGCATGGGCAAGCTGTGCGATCCCGTCTACTTCGACGGGGGCGAGCGCGGGTCCATGGTCAAGTGGCTCAACGCCCTGCACCCGTGGGACGTGGCCGAGCCGCTGCGCCAGTTCGCCCTGCACCACCCGGTGGGCTCCGGGCTGGTCATCGCGTTCCTCCAGGTCGTGGTCGGTGTGCTGACCATCCTCGGCTGCTGGCAGCGGGTCGCCGCCGCGGTGGGCGCGCTGCTCTCGGCCGCGCTCATCGTCACCGTCAGCTGGCGGACGCTCCCGGCCTACGACGCGCCCGACATCATCTACCTGGCCGCCTGGTCCCCGCTGGTCATCGCGGGCGCCCCGGTCTACTCCGTCGACGGCAGGCTCGCGGGCAGCGCCTGGCGCACCCTCGGCCCGCGCGCCGCCCTCTGGGACCTGCGCCGGTACGTACTGCGCCGGGGCGCGCTGATCACGGCTGTCACGGTCGGCCTGACCCTGCTCGTCGGCTCGCTGCTCGGCGGCGCGGTGCGCGACTCCAGCCGGGTCGTCGTGCCCGGTCCCGGTGAGGCGCCGCGCAACAACCAGCCCGGTGCCCCGCTGCCCTCCGAGCCCGGCACCCAGCGCCGGCAGGCCAGCCCCTCGGCGACCAGCTCGCCCACGGGCGGCGCCTCGGCCGGGGCGAGCCCGTCCGGCGCGGCCGGCACCCCGGGCGCGGACCGCCCGGCCGGCACGGCTCCGGCGGCGCCCAGCCAGACCCAGGGCACCTCGGGTCAGGCCCCGCCCCAGCGGACCGTTCCGACCACGGGCGGCGGCGGTGCCCCCAGCAGCACGGCGGGCCCGACCGGCACGGGCGGGACCACGGCCGGCGGCACCGGCACCGCCACGACGACCGGCGGGAGCGACTCGGGCGGCGGCAGCGACTCCGGCGGTTCCGCCGCGGGTCAGCCCGGCCTGGTGGGCGGTCTGTTCGGCAACTGACCCGGCGACAGCAAGGGCCCCGCACCTCGGCGCGAGGTGCGGGGCCCTTGGCGTCGCCGCGGGGTCCGGCTAGGGCCTTTCTTCCGGATCAGGCCGGTTCGGGCCGACGGTGCCTTCGGGCCGACCCGAGCGGGGTCTGGTGCGTGCGGCTGCAAGGCGGAGGAGGGCGTCGACGCGATGGGGGTCCCCCCGCGCGAGCGCAGCCGAGCGTGGGGGAGTCGGCAACCGACGACAACGCGGCTGGGGGTCCCCCCTGCTCGCAGAGCTTGGGGGAGGGCGTGCCAGGGCCCGCGACCCCGGCAAGATCCGGAAGACAGGTCCTAAGCGCGCTCGCCGTCCAGTTCCTTCGCGGCCTCGGTCAGGTCCTTGACCGTGTCGATGGCCCGCCAGTACGCGCCCTGGGGCAGCGGGAACCCGGCGAGCTTCCGCTCACGGGCGAGGCGCGGGAAGGTGGCGCGCTCGTGGTCGCCGCGGTCGGGCAGCAGGTCGCGGAACTCGGGGGAGAAGACGTACACACCGGCGTTGATCTCGACGGTGGAGGGCGGGGCCTCGATGAAGTCGGTGATGTGCCCGAAGCCGTCCGTGCGCACGGCGCCCCAGGGGATGCGCGGCCGGGCCAGCGCGAGGGTGGCCACCGCGTCCCGCTCGGTGTGGAAGTCGGCCATGTCCCGCAGGGAGAAGCGGGTCCAGATGTCGCCGTTGGTGGCGTACCAGGGCCGGTCGGGGCGGGGGAGGTGCGCGGCGGCGTACTTCAGGCCGCCGCCGCGGCCGAGCGGCTCGGTCTCCACGACCGTGGTGACGGACAGCGGCAGATCGGCCGTGGCGAGCCACTTCTGCAGGACCTCGGCGAGATGGCCGCAGGAGACCACCACGTCCGTGACGCCCTCTTCGGCCAGCCATTCCAGCTGGTGGCCGATGATCGGGGTGCCCGTGCCGGGGATCTCGACCATCGGCTTGGGCCGGTCGTCCGTGTAGGGGCGCAGCCGGGAGCCCTGGCCGCCGGCCAGGACGACGGCTTGGGTGGGGCGCGCGGCGACGTTCGGATGGGTCATGCCCCGAACTGTACGTGTCGCCCCGGCCGGCGCCAGGGCCACGACAGGCCGCTCCCGCGGCCCCCGTTCCCCATGGCACGGCCGGCGGTGTGCGGGGCGGCCGCCTGCGGCCGACCCCGGCCCGCTCAGCTGTGTGCGGCCAGCACACCCGTGGCGAAGGAGGTGTCGCACACCGGGCGGGCGTAGGACTGGGCGCGGGAGGCGCCGTAGAGGCGGACCGCGGCCTTGCCCAGGGTGCGGGCGATCGAGGTGCAGTGCTCGGCGAGCGCCGGGTGCCCGTTGACCGCCTGCTGGAGGTGGGTGAGGACCACGCCGGGGTTCTTGTCCTGAAGCTCGGTCAGCAGCCGTTCGCGCAGGACCTCCTGGGGCGCGGCCTTCTTGGCGGTGACCGTGCGGGCGGTGCCGGCCTTCACGGGAGCCTGGGCGACGTCCGAAGCGGTGAGCACCGAGCCTTCGGAGTCCCCGGTCCAGTTGACCCGCGTGACCGCGAGGGTGCCGGAGAGCACCAGGACGACGGGCAGGACGAGGGCGAGAGTGCGGCCGACCCGGCGGGCGGGGCCGCCCCGGTGGCTGCGTCGCGTCTGAGGGGTGGTGGAGTGCGTCACGCGAGTGAGGGTAGCGCCCGGTGATGATTTGGCGACATTTAGTCACCCTCACGGGGGATGAAGTCGTGCTTCTTTCTGGGTAAGGGGTTGACGCCGGGCGCCCGAATCGACCCCTGTGCCGGGATATCCGCCGAACCGCGCCCCGAACGGCGGGAGGGGGCCCGCGGGCCCCCTCCCCGAACGCTTCCGTGCTCCCCGGTCAGTCGGAGAGGCGCTCACCCGTGGACGTCGAGAACACGTGGATCTCGCCCGGCCGCGGCACGACGTGCAGCGTGGAGCCCTTCTCCGGCACCTGACGCCCGTTCACCCGGACGACGAGGTCCCGCACCTCACCGCCGACCTCGACGGCGCCGTAGACGTAGCCGTCGGCGCCCAGCTCCTCGACGACGTTCACCGAGACGGCGAGGCCGGCCGGGGCGTCGGCGCTGTCCTTGGTCAGCGTGGTGGCCGCGGCGCCGCCGCCCAGCTCGACCACGTCGAAGTGCTCGGGGCGGACGCCGACCGTGACGGTGGTGTCGCCCTTGTCGGCGGCGGCCGAGAGCGCGTCCCGGCTCACCGGCACCACGCTGTTGCCGAACTTCACGCCGCCGTCGGTGATCGGCACCTCGACCAGGTTCATGGCGGGGGAGCCGATGAAGCCGGCGACGAAGAGGTTCGCGGGGCGGTCGTACATGTTGCGCGGGGTGTCGACCTGCTGGAGCAGACCGTCCTTGAGCACGGCCACCCGGTCGCCCATGGTCATGGCCTCGACCTGGTCGTGGGTGACGTAGACGGTGGTGATGCCGAGGCGCCGCTGCAGGGAGGCGATCTGCGTGCGGGTGGAGACGCGGAGCTTGGCGTCCAGGTTGGACAGCGGCTCGTCCATGAGGAAGACCTGCGGCTCGCGGACGATCGCGCGGCCCATGGCGACACGCTGGCGCTGACCGCCGGAGAGCGCCTTCGGCTTGCGGTCCAGGTACTCGGTGAGGTCGAGGATCTTGGCGGCCTCCTCGACCTTCGCCCGGATCTCCGCCTTGTTGACGCCCGCGATCTTCAGGGCGAAGCCCATGTTGTCCGCGACCGTCATGTGCGGGTAGAGGGCGTAGTTCTGGAACACCATGGCGATGTCCCGGTCCTTGGGCGGCAGGTGGGTGACGTCGCGGTCGCCGATGCGGATGGCGCCGCCGTTGACGTCCTCCAGCCCCGCGAGCATGCGGAGCGAGGTGGACTTGCCGCAGCCGGACGGGCCGACCAGGACGAGGAACTCGCCGTCCTCGATCGCGATCTCCAGCGCGTCGACGGCGGGCTTGGTCGAGCCGGGGTAGATCCGGGTCGCCTTGTCGAACGTGACAGTGGCCATGGTGAGTGGGCCCCCTTCTACCGGCAGGAACGTGCCGGACGATCCGTTGTAGGAAGGTGGTTCGTCGGTTCACCCAGGTGAACTGGCAGGACCGTACCCGTCCCCGACCTGCCCTGTCAGTACCTGGACGCCCCCGAATTTCCCCCACCGCCCCACACCCCCGCATGGGTACACTGCACACACGGGCCCACCGGCCCCCGCCTCCTTAGCTCAGTCCGGCCAGAGCAACGCACTTGTAATGCGTAGGTCGTCGGTTCGAATCCGACAGGGGGCTCCGTCGAAGCCCAGTCCGGACCCTGTCCGAGCTGGGCTTTCGCGTGTTTGCACAACCCCGAGGGGCCGGTGGGAGTCTCACTTCGACGACGTGCGGGTCCTGGTCGTCGTGTGTGCCGTGGGAGGGGGCTCTGTGCCTACGTGGGGATCGAAGTTCTCCGGCATCGCCGTCGTGGTCGTGCTGCTCGCCGGCTGTGGGTCCGGCGGCACGACGGAGCCGGCGCCGACGCTGCCGCCCGCTCCGCGGAGCGAGCTGGTGGACGTGTTCGAGAAGCTCCCGCCGGGCGGCCTCATGCTCATCGACTATCTCGACCTGCGCACGGTCCGGCCACTGATGGCCCGGGACAAGGGGTTGTACGCCTTCCCGCCGTACTACTACATCCATGACATGTACGACTTCCGGTACCCGTCGGAGAGCGGGGACGAGTTGCTGGAGATCAAGCCGACGGCCAGGGAGACGTACGGGTACGACGCGACGGATGTGGACACCGCGGTCTCGTACGAGAGCGACGGGAACTACCTCACGGGCCGCTTCGACAGGAAGGCGATCGCCGCCTCCTCCAGCAGGGGAGCAGGGCTGGAACCGCTCACGGACAGCGTCATCTATCGCGGGATGAGTCCGCCCGAGGGCAGGAGCCTGGCCGACGACCCGTCGTACGTCGCCGTGGCCAACTGCCTCGGCGACGTCTTCACGGCGAACTTCGACCGCAGATACGCGCGCAACAGCAGAGCGCTGCTGGCGGCCGTCGGCACCCGGACGGGCGCCGACGGCAAGCCGGTGTCGAAGCTGTGCGCCCTGAGCGGCTCGCGCGAGGACGCCGACGAACTGGCCCGGATGCTGCGTGCGTTCACCGCGAAGGGCAGGTTGTTCGAGGGCTCGACCGTCGCGGTCGAGGAACGGGCCAAGCCGATGGTCGTGATGAGCTGGAAGAACCAGGCGCGGCTCGGACTCCGGGTCGGCCAGCACCCGCTGCTCGGCTACGGCAAATGGAGCGACGCCCGGAGCCAGCCCGAGGTCACCCTGACGGACGATCCGGAGTGCGCCGCGTCTCCCCGCCACCCTTGGTGTCACCGGTGAGACGTCGGCCTCCGCGTGCTGCTTCACCTGGCCGAAGGTGGTGACGTGTTCGGCGCCGGCGTTCGCCATGCGGGCCACCGACGGGGTTTTGACCAGGCCGTTCGAGTAGCGAGGCCCTGAAGCCGGACATGACGAAGGCCGCCCGCACCGGCGAGGTGCGGGCGGCCTTCGAGGATGCTCAGGCCGGCGTCAGCAACGACGTCAGGGCCTCGCGGAGGACCGCGTCCGGGTCCGCTGCCGCGCTGGTGGCGCGCCAGGCCACGAAGCCGTCGGGGCGGATGAGGACCGCGCCGTCCGCCGTGGTGCCGTGGGCCTCGGCCCAGTCGGTGCCCTCGGTGTCGTAGGAGAGGTCGGCGTCCGGGCCGGGGCCCACGCGGAAGGCGTCCAGGGCGATGCCGTCCTCGGCGGCGACCCGGCGGGCCGCCGCGTACCAGCCGGCGTCGTCGGGGGCGTCGGTGAGCAGGACCATCGAGCGCTCGTACAGGTCGAGCGTGGACAGGCGCAGGCCGCCCCGGCGCACCCACAGGTGCGGGGCGCGGCTGCCGGGGCGGCCGTCCAGGGCGAGGCCGTCGGGGACGACCGGGGCCTCGGGGTCGGCTCCGGCCACGGCGCCGGCCGGGTAGCGGTAGCCGAGGACGACGTTGAGGATGCCGCCGCGCTTGGCGCCGCCGACCCCGGGGGCGGGCGCGAAGCCGGGGTGGCTGTGCTCGACGGAGCGGGCCGAGGCGCGGGCGCTGGTGGCGGCCGCGACCGGGCGGCGCTCGGCGCCGTAGGTCTCCAGCAGGCCGGGACCGGCCCAGCCGGACAGGACGGCGGAGAGCTTCCAGGCGAGGTTGTGCGCGTCCTGGATGCCCGTGTTGGAGCCGAAGGCACCGGTGGGGGACATCTCGTGGGCGGAGTCGCCGGCGAGGAAGACCCGGCCCGAGGAGTAGAGGTCGGCGACGCGTTCGGCGGCACGCCAGGAGGCCATACCGGTGATCTTCACGTCCAGTTGGTCCACCCCGACCGCCCGGCGGATGTGGTCGCGCAGCCGCTCCTCGGTGAAGTCGTCCAGGGTCTCGCCGCGCTCGGGGTGCCAGGGGGCGTGGAAGACCCAGTTCTCCTTGTTGTCCACCGGCAGCAGCGCGCCGTCCGCGTCCGGGTGGGTGAGGTAGCAGCAGATGAAGCGGCGGTCGCCGACCACGTCCGCCAGCGCGCTGGAGCGGAAGGTCACGCTGACGTTGGCGAAGAGGTCGCCGGGCCCGCTCTGGCCGATGCCGAGAGCACGCCGTACGGGGCTGCGGGGGCCGTCGGCGGCGACGAGGTAGTCGGCGCGGACGGTGTAGCGCTCCTCGGTGTCCCGGTCGAGGACGGTGGCCGTCACTCCGTCGGCGTCCTGCTCGAAGGACTCCATCTGGTGGAAGTACCTGAGGTCGCCGCCGAGTTCGCGGGCGCTGTCCACGAGGACGGGTTCGAGGTCGTTCTGGCTGCACAGGCACCAGGCGGTGGGGCTGAACCGGGCCAGGCCGCCGCCGGGGTCGATGTTCCGGAACAGCCATTCCCCGGCGTCACCCACGAGAGTGGGCGCCTGGAGGATGCCGTGGTTGTCCGCGAGGAGCGAGGCGGCCGCCCGGATGTCCGGCTCGACCCCGGCGACCCGGAACAGCTCCATGGTGCGGACGTTGTTGCCGCGTCCGCGCGGGTGGTGCGAGGTCCCGGAGTGCCGCTCGACGAGCATGTGCCGCACACCGAGACGGCCCAGGAACACGGACATGGACAGGCCCACCAGTGAGCCGCCCACGATGAGGACGGGGACCCGGTGGTCGGCTTTCTGATGCATCGAAGCCTCCAGTGGCAGGGGGTGGGCGCGTGGGGCGCCCGTGACTCTTCACTTCCCGGTGGCGGCGGCTCCGCGTGCCCAATCACCCACGTGGTTCACAGGAGTCGCGGGCTCGTGGGGACCGGCACAGGATCAAGGAACGCTGCCGGACCCGATCGACGGCCGGCACCGGTGCTGCCCCGCGAAGGAGATGTGTGCAGGATGACCACCACGTCTGAACGTCCCTCAGAAACGGCGACACGCGAAGTGTCCAAGCGTGTCTCCCAGTCCGTGTTCGACGGCTCCCCGCTGCGGGTCGTCCTTCTGGTCGAGGTGTACGACGGCGCTCAGCAGCAGTTCCTGGAGGCGTACGAGCAGCTCTGCGCCCAGGTCGCGCAGGTTCCCGGTCACGTCAGCGACCAGCTCTGCCAGTCCATCGAGAACCCCTCGCAGTGGCTGATCACCAGCGAGTGGGAGAGCGCCCCGCCGTTCCTCACCTGGGTGAACAGCGAGGAGCACGTGCACATGGTGGAGCCGCTGCACTCCTGCGTCCGCGACACCCGCTCGCTGCGCTTCCACATCGTCCGCGAGACGGGGGGCCCCGCGGTCCCCGCCGAGTCGGCCCCCGGCCGCCGTCTCCAGGCGCACCCGCGCATCGGCGACGGAGTCATCCGGCACGCGCTCACCTTCACGGTGAAGCCGGGCACCGAGGAGAAGGTCGCGGCGATCCTCGCGGACTACGCCTCGCCGAAGGCCCGCGTCGACGACACCACGCAGCTCGTGCGGACCTCGCTGTTCATGCAGGGCAACCGGGTGGTGCGGGCCATCGAGGTGCGCGGCGACCTGCTGGCGGCGCTGCGGCACGTGGCCCGGCAGCCCGAGGTGCGGGCGGTCGAGGAGGCCATCAACCCCTACCTGGAGCAGGACCGGGACCTGGACGACCAGGAGTCGGCCCGCATGTTCTTCACCCGTGCGGCGCTCCCCGCGGTGCACCACGTGGTCGCCGACGACCAGGCGGAGGGCAACCGTCTCGCGCTGTACTACCCGGCGCGCGCCGGCCAGGGCATGCGGCTGGCCGAGCTGATCTCGCAGCACGACCAGACGGCGGCCGAGGACCCGGCCAGCGAGGTGCTGCGCAGCACGGTGTTCCAGCGCGACGACGTGGTGGTGCGCCTGGTGGACGTGCGCGGCCGGAGCGCCGAGGCGCTTCCCGAGGACGCGCGTGCGGCCGCCGAGGTCCGCGGGCTCCTCGACGCCGAGGCGGTCCGGATGGACCTGGTCACCGACCGCCGCGCCTCGGACGCCTGACCAGGTGCCCGCACACCACCCCGCGACCGCCGACGCGGCACATCCGGACGCGGCACATCCAGACGCGGCCCATCCAACGGAGGAATCTGTGACCAAGAACCGTCCCAAGATCGTGGACCTGAAGGACACCGAGCACAACACCCGGCGCGGCGGTGACCTGCGCGCCATGCTGACCCCGGCGACCGTCGGCTCGACCAGCGGCTTCATGGGCGTGGCCATCGTGCAGCCCGGCGACCGCATCGGCGAGCACTACCACCCGTACTCCGAGGAGTTCGTGTACGTGATCTGCGGCCGGCTGGAGGTGGACCTCGACGGCGAGGCGCACCACCTCAAGCCGGAGCAGGGGCTGCTGATCCCCGCCCACATGCGGCACCGGTTCCGCAACGTGGGGGACGAGGAGGCGCGCATCGTCTTCCACCTGGGTCCGCTGGCGCCGCGTCCGGAGCTGGGGCACGTGGACACCGAGGAGACGGACGTCATCGGGGCCGCCGCGGTGATGACGGAGGCCGGAGGTGCCGTCGCCGCCGGCCGGGACCAGGTGCGCTCATGACCCGGCGGGTGGCGGTCACGGGCATAGGCATCGTGGCTCCGGGCGGGATCGGTGCGCCCGCGTTCTGGGACCTGCTGTCCAACGGCCGGACCGCGACGCGCGGCATCACCTTCTTCGACCCCTCGGGGCTGCGTTCCCGGATCGCCGCCGAGTGCGACTTCGACCCGGCGGCCTACGGTCTGGACGCCGAGCAGGTGGCGCGCTCGGACCGGTACATCCAGTTCGCGCTGGTGGCCGGCGACGAGGCGGTGCACGACTCGGGTCTCGACCTGGCGGCCGAGGACCCGTGGCGGATAGCCGTGTCGGTCGGCACCGCGGTCGGCGGCACCACGCGGCTGGAGAACGACTATGTGCTGGTCAGCCATGGTGGCCAGCGCTGGGATGTGGACCACACCCAGGCCCGGCCCGAACTGCACCGGGCGTTCTCGCCCAGCACGGTCGCCTCGTCGGTGGCCGAGCGGTTCGGCGCGCGGGGCCCGGTGCAGACGGTCTCCACGGGCTGCACCTCGGGCCTGGACGCCGTCGGGTACGCCTTCCACACCGTGCAGGAGGGCCGGGCGGACATATGCCTGGCCGGCGCCTCCGACTCGCCGATCTCGCCGATCACGATGGCGTGCTTCGACGCGATCAAGGCGACGTCCCCGAACAACGACGACCCGGCGCACGCCTCCCGCCCCTTCGACAACGACCGTGACGGGTTCGTCATGGGCGAGGGCGGAGCGGTGCTGGTGCTGGAGGAGCTGGAACACGCGCGGGCCCGCGGTGCGCACGTGTACTGCGAGCTCAGCGGGTACGCCACGTTCGGCAACGCGTACCACATGACCGGTCTGACCCCCGAGGGCCTGGAGATGGCCCGCGCGATCGAGACGGCCATGGACCAGGCCCGGATCGACCCGACCGCGATCGACTACGTCAACGCGCACGGTTCCGGCACCCGGCAGAACGACCGCCACGAGACGGCCGCGGTGAAGCGGGCGCTCGGGCAGCACGCCTACGACACCCCGATGAGCTCCATCAAGTCGATGGTGGGGCACTCCCTCGGGGCGATCGGGGCCATCGAGGTGGTGGCGTGTGTGCTGGCGCTCGCCAGACAGGCCGTACCGCCGACCGCGAACTACGAGACCCCCGACCCCGAGTGCGACCTGGACTACGTCCCGCGCGAGGCACGGGAGCGGAAGCTGAACGGCGTGCTCTCCGTGGGCAGCGGGTTCGGCGGTTTCCAGTCCGCGGTGATCCTGACCCGGCCGAGGGAGTGAGGACACGATGAGCGCAACGGACGAACGGCGCGCGGCCGTCACCGGTATCGGGGTGGTCGCGCCGAACGGCATCAGTACCGAGACCTTCTGGAAGTCCACCCAGGAGGGCGTCAGCGTCCTGGACCGGGTGACCCGTGAGGGCTGCGAGGACCTGCCGCTGAAGGTCGCGGGCGAGGTCCGCGCCTTCGACCCGGCGGTGGTCGAGGAACGCTTCCTGGTGCAGACCGACCGGTTCACGCACTTCGCCATGGCGGCGGCGGACCTCGCCCTGGAGGACGCCCGGCTGGGGCAGGCCGACACGTCGGCCGACCCCTTCTCCATCGGGGTGGTCACGGCCTCCGGCTCCGGCGGCGGCGAGTTCGGCCAGCGCGAGCTCCAGCAGCTGTGGGGCAAGGGCAGCCGGTTCGTCGGCCCGTACCAGTCCATCGCCTGGTTCTACGCGGCCAGCACCGGCCAGATCTCCATCCGGCGCGGCCTCAAGGGGCCCTGCTCGGTGGTCGCCTCCGACGAGGCGGGCGGTCTGGACGCCCTCGCGCACGCCGCCCGCGCGGTGCGCCGGGGCACCGATGTGATGGTGGCCGGCTCCACCGAGGCGCCGCTCGCGCCGTACTCGGTGGTCTGCCAGCTCGGGTACGGGGAGCTGAGCGGTCAGAGCGACCCGGCGCGCGCCTACCGTCCCTTCACCGAGGAGGCGTGCGGGTTCGTGCCCGCCGAGGGCGGCGCGATGCTCGTGATCGAGGCGGAGCGGTCCGCGCGGGAGCGCGGGGCCGAGGTCCGGGCGTACGTCGCGGGACACGCGGCGACGTTCACCGGGGCCTCCCGCTGGGAGGAGTCCCGCGAGGGGCTGGCGCAGGCCATCCGGGCGGCGCTGGCCGAGGCCGGCTGCGCGCCGGAGGAGGTCGACATGGTCTTCGCCGACGCCCTCGGGGTGCCGGAGGCGGACCGTGCCGAGGCGCTGGCGCTGGCGGACGCGCTCGGTGCGCACGGCCGCCGGGTGCCGGTGACGGCGCCGAAGACCGGCATCGGCCGCGGCTACTGCGCGGCACCGGTACTGGACGTGTCGGCGGCGGTGCTGGCGATGGAGCACGGCCTGATCCCGCCGACGCCCAACGTGGCGGGCAGCTGCCACGACATCGACCTCGTGACCGGGAGCGCCCGGGTGGCCGAGCCGCGCACGGCGCTGGTCCTCAGCCGGGGCCTCATGGGGTCGAACTCGGCGCTCGTGCTCCGGCACGGCGCCCGGTAGGCGAACAGCAAAGGAGAGAACGGCATGAACGCGCAGATCACCGAAGAAGAACTGGCCGCCCTCATGAAGAAGGCGGCGGGCATCACCGTCGCCCCCGAGGTGCTGCGGGAGCAGCCCGGCACCCCCTTCGAGACGCTCGGTCTCGACTCGCTCGGCCTGCTGGGCATCGTCGGCGAACTGGAGAACCGGCACGGCACCCCGATGCCCCCGGACGCCGAGCGCTGCAAGACCCCGCAAGCCTTCCTCGACCTCGTCAACAGCGCACTGATGGCAGGAGCCTGACATGGCCGGACACACCCGGAACGAGATCACGATCGCCGCTCCGCTCGACCTGGTCTGGGACATGACCAACGACCTGGAGAACTGGCCGCAGCTGTTCAGCGAGTACGCGTCCGTCGAGGTCATCAAGCGTGAGGGCCGCAAGACGACGTTCCGGCTGACCATGCACCCGGACGACAACGGCACCGTGTGGAGCTGGGTCTCCGAGCGCGAGCCGGACCGCGAGAACCTCACCGTCCGCGCCCGCCGGGTGGAGACGGGCCCCTTCGCCCACATGGACATCCACTGGGCCTACGAGGAGGTCCCGGCCGGCACCCGCATGGTGTGGACGCAGGACTTCGCCATGAAGCCCGAGGCGCCGGTCGACGACGAGTGGATGACCGACAACATCAACCGCAACTCCAAGGTCCAGATGGCCCTCATCCGGGACAAGATCCAGAAGTCCGCCGGGGACCGCCCCGCCCCGGCCCTGGCCGACTGAGCGCCGAGCGGCCCGAGAGGCCAGAGAGGAAACCCCCCATGCACCAGGGACTGATCGTGGCCCGGATGGCACCGGGCTCGGCCCAGGACATCGCCAAGATCTTCGCGGAGTCGGACCGGGGCGAGCTGCCGCACCTCGTCGGGGTGCGCCGCCGCAGCCTGTTCCAGTTCGGCGACGTGTACATGCACCTCGTCGAGTCGGACACCGACCCGGCCCCGGCCATCGCCAAGGTGGCGGGCCACCCGGAGTTCCGCGGGATCAGCGAGCGCCTGTCGGCGTACGTCAGCGCGTACGACCCGGAGACCTGGCGCTCCCCGAAGGACGCGATGGCCGAGCGCTTCTACGTGTGGGAGCGCGACTGACCGTCCGACTCCCCCCGACAGGACCACCGGCCGCCGGGCCCGCAGCGTCGCGGGCCCGGCGGCCGGTTCCCGGGTGCCTGTGGGTGCCTGTCTCCGGTCAGCCGGCGACGTGGCACTCGAAGGCGTGCAGGTACGGGTTGACCGGACGGATGTCGTCCACGACCAGGCCCGCCGAGGTCAGCCGGCCCACCATGGACTCGGTGGTGTGCTTGGCGCCGCCCACGTTGAGCAGGAGCAGCAGGTCCATCGCGGTGCTGAAGCGCATCGAGGGGGTGTCGTCGACGAGGTTCTCGATGACGATGACGCGGGTGCCGGGGCCGCCCGCGGCGGCGACGTTGCCGAGCAGCCGGGCGGTGCTCTCGTCGTCCCACTCCAGGATGTTCTTGATGACGTAGACGTCGGCCTTGACCGGGACCGAGGCGCGCACGTCGCCGGGCACGATCTCGGCGCGGCCGGCGAGGTCGCCGGTACGCAGGCGGGGCAGGGCGTTCTCCACCACGCGGGGCAGGTCCAGCAGGCTGCCGCGCATCGTCGGGTACTTGTCCAGCAGGCAGGCCACCACGTGGCCCTGGCCGCCGCCGCAGTCCGCCACCGAGGAGGCGCCGGACAGGTCGAGCAGGGCGGCGACCTCGCGGGCCGACTGCTCGCTGGAGCGGGTCATGGCCTGGTTGAAGACGTCCGCGGACTCGGGGGCGTCCTCGTTGAGGTAGGTGAAGAACTCCTTGCCGTAGAGGGACTCCACGACGTTGTCCCCGGTGCGCACGGCCTCGTCCAGCCGGGGCCAGGCGTCCCAGGTCCACGGCTCGGTGCACCACAGGGCGATGGCGCGCAGGCTGTTGGGGTCGTCCTCGCGCAGCAGGCGGGACATGTCGGTGTGCGCGAAGGTGCCGTCCGGGCGCTCGGCGAAGACGCCGTAGCAGGACAGGGCGCGCAGCAGCCGGCGCAGCGGCTTGGGCTCGGTCTTCACCGAGGCCGCCAGGTCCTCCACGGGCTTGGGGTCGTCACCGAGGGCGTCGGCGACGCCGAGCCGGGCGGCGGCCCGGACGGCGGCGGCGCAGGCCGCGCCGAACACCAGCTCGCGCAGGCGCATGGGAGGTGGTGGGGCTGTCTCAGCGGTGGTCATCTGCCGCCCTTTCTCGTTCTTCGGCCTTCTTCGGTCTTCGATGGGCAGCGGGCGGGCGGTCAGCACAGGCCCGCGGGCTTCGAGGCCCGGCAGGAGTTGCGCGCGAAGGTGTTGCCCTTGCCCGTGTCCGTGTTCACCAGGTCCGCGGGGGCGTTGGCCGACAGCGTGTTGCCGTCGATCAGGTTCATCTCGCCGGTGGCGCCGACCATGCTCTTGAAGAGCACGATGCCGCCGGACAGCGGGGACTTGCCCGCGTTGCCGCGTACGTGGTTGCCGGTCACGCGGGTCTTCTCGACGCCGGTCAGCACGATGCCGGAGCCCTGGAGGGCGGGCAGCCGCTCGGTCTTCGGGCAGGACCTGTTGTTCTGCGAGACGCGGTTGCGGGAGACGGTCAGGTGACCGGCCTTCGGCGCGTTCTCGTCGCCGACGACGAACACACCGGCGCAGTTGCCGCTGATGCCGTTGTCGGAGACGGTCACGTTGCGCAGCCGGCGGACGGTGACGCCGATGCGGTTGTCCTGGAGCCGGTTGTGCTCGACGAGGGTGCGCCCGGCGTCGTACGCGCCCGCCTCCTCCTTGATGGTGTTGGCGAGGAAGAGGCCCGCGTCGCCGTTGCGCTCGGCGACGTTCTCGCGGAACACACCGCCCGTGGAACGCTCCTGGGCGATGCCCCAGGTGTCGTTGTCGACGGCGTGCACGTGGCGGACCGTCATCCGGTCGGTCGCCATGCCGAACACCCCGGCGCGGGCGAACCCGGTGACGGTGAGGTCGGCGACGGTGACGCCCTCGACGTCCTGGGTCTTGGTGCCCAGCACGCAGATGCCGTTGCCGTTCTCGGCACAGCTGTTGGCGTCCTTGCCGGTCTTGGTGGCGGCGGGCTTGACGATCGTGCGGGCGCCCGCGCCGCGCAGGGTCAGGCGCGGCGTGCCGATCTGCACGCTCTCGTGGTAGGTCCCGGCGAGCACCAGCACGGTGTCACCGGCGTGGGCGGCGTCGACGGCCTTCTGGATCGACTCGCCCGGGCGGACCACGAGGGTCTGGTGGGCGGCGGCCGCGGGGACCGCCCCCGCTCCCGCTGCCACGAGGGCCGCGGCGCAGGCGAGATAGGCGATGTGGCATCTCTTCATACCGCGTACGGTATGACCGTTTAATCCGGTATCCCGGCGATGGTCCGTCCGGGGGCGTGTCAGCCTCCGCGCGCTGTCACCCGGCCGGCGCGGTCGGAGCGGGACCGCTTCCGCGGCGCCGCCGACCATACTGGCGGACGTGAACCCGGGCGGCCGAGTGCGTCGAGGATGCCGGGCGGTGGTGGCCTATGTGCGCTCCGCTCCGGGGACGTATGTGTGGCTCGCCGTGCTCTTCGTCACCACAGTGGCGCTGCACCATATGTCGCCGGAGTTCGAGAAGGAGTTCCTGCGGCAGCGGTCGACCAACATCCACGAGTTGTCGCAGAACCCGGCGCGGGTGCTGGTCGCCAGCGCGATGTGGATCGACGGCGGGCACTGGCTGCCGTACGCCGCCGCGTACACCGTGTTCCACGCGCAGGCCGAGCGGTGGCTCGGGACCGTCCGCTGGCTGGTGGTGTGCGCGGCCGCGCACGTGCTGGCCACGCTGATCAGCGAGCTGGCCCTGCTCCAGGCCGTGAACGACGGGCACGCTCCCGCCTCGGCGGTCAACACCCTGGACATCGGCGTGAGTTACGCGCTGGCGGGGGTGATGGGCGTGCTGACGTACCGGATCGCGCCGCGCTGGCGGTACCCGTACCTGGTGCTTCTCCTCGCCGTCTACGCCGTCCCCCTCGCCGACGGGCGCACCTTCACCGACGTCGGCCACGCGCTCGCCGCGCTCATCGGGCTGGCCTGCTTCCCGCTCGTCCAGGGCCGGACCTGGAGTCCGCGCGAGGCGCTGCCCGAGCCGCGGGGCTGACCCCGCTCAGCCGACCGACTCCCGCACCCGCGCCTTCGCCGGCAGGCCGTGCCGAGGGGGCTTCGCCGTCACCATCAGCCCCGCGACCAGCCCGGCCAGCAGCATCACCGCCGCCGCCCACCAGATGGCCACCGTGTAGCCGTGCACGGTGGCCGCCGGGACGACGGTGGCGCGGTCGGCCGGGGTGCGCAGGTGGGCGGTGACATAGGCGGCGGCGCTGGTGGTGGCCACGGTGTTCAGCAGCGCCGTACCGATGGAGCCGCCGACCTGCTGGGCGGTGTTGACGGTGGCGGAGGTGACCCCGGAGTCGCGCGGGGCGACCCCGGCCGTCGCGGTGGCGAACACCGGCATGAAGGTCAGGCCCATGCCCAGCCCGAGCAGCAGCAGCGCGGGCAGGATCTCCGCGGTGTACGAGGAGTGCACCGTCATCCGCGTCAGCAGGAGCAGCCCGCCGGCGGCCAGCAGGGTGCCGGGCACCATCAGCAGGCGCGGCGGGACCCGGTTCAGCAGCCGGGCCGATATCTGGGTCGAGCCGATGATGATGGCGGCCGTCAGCGGCAGGAAGCCCAGCCCCGCCCGGACGGGGGAGTAGCCCAGGATGACCTGGAGGTAGTAGGTCATGAACAGGAACAGCCCGAACATGCCGGTCACCGCGAGCAGCATGGTCAGGAAGCAGCCGGCGCGGTCGCGGTCGCGCACGATGTGCAGCGGCAGCAGCGGGTCCGGCGCCCGGTTCTGCCACCACGCGAACACGGCCAGCAGCACGATCCCGGCCGCGAACAGGGCCAGTACCAGCGGATCGGTCCAGCCGCGCGGCTCGGCCTCGCTGAAGCCGTAGACGACGGCCACCAGACCGCCGCAGCCCAGCAGCGCGCCGCGCACGTCCAGCCGGGCCGCGCCGCCGTGGCCGGGACGGTCGCGCAGCAGCGCGAACGCGCCGAGCACGGCGGCGACGGCGATGGGCACGTTGACGTACAGGCACCAGCGCCAGTTCAGGTACTGGGTGAGCAGCCCGCCCAGGATGAACCCGATCGCCGAGCCGCTGCCCGCGAGCGCGCCGTAGATGCCGAACGCCTTCCCGCGCTCGCGCGGGTCGGTGAACGTCGTGGTCAGCAGCGACAGCGCGGACGGCGCGAGCAGGGCGGCGAAGACGCCCTGGAGCGCGCGGGCGCCGAAGAGCATGCCGGAGCTGCCCGCCGCGCCGCCCAGCGCGGAGGCTCCCGCGAAGCCGATCAGGCCGATGACGAAGGTGCGTTTGCGGCCCACCAGGTCCGCGACCCGCCCGCCCAGCAGCAGAAGCCCGCCGAAGGCCAGCGTGTAGGCCGTGATGACCCACTGCCGGTTGCCGTCGGACATGTGGAGGGCGGCCTGCGCGGAGGGGAGGGCGATGTTCACGATCGTCGCGTCCAGCACCACCATCAGCTGGGCCAGCGCGATCACGACCAGGCCCCACCAGCGGCGGGGATCGGCTGCCTCGGCTCCGGCGGGAACCGGACCGGGCTCACCCGTTCGGCCGATGCTCATCTCGCCAGAACACCATGGATCGGGAGGCACCGCATCCGGGTCCGCTGTCAGTGGCCGGGTGCAGCATGGGCGCATGGCGACGAGGCGGACGACGGACACGGGCGGCACCACGGCGGTACGGGGCGCGCGGCGCCCGGAGCTGCGGCTGCCGCCGCTGGCCCCCTGGGCGGACACGGAACTCCAGCGGGACGGGGACTACGACGGGCTGGACTTCCGCGAGGCGGACCTGTCCGGGCAGCACGGCGGCGGCGCCCGCTTCATGGACTGCGCGCTGACCGGCTGCGTGCTGGACGAGACCCGGCTCGGCCGGGCCCGGGTGCTGGACTCGGTGCTCGACGGGGTGCGCGGCGTCGGCACCCAGCTCGCCGAGGCCGCCTTCCGGGACGTGGAGTTCCGTTCGCCCCGGCTCGGCGGCACCCAGCTGCACGGCGCGGTGCTGGAGCGGGTGGTGGTGCGCGGCGGCAAGCTCGACTTCCTCAACCTGCGCGAGGCCCGGCTGAAGGACGTGGTCTTCGAGTCCTGCGTCCTGGTGGAGCCCGACTTCGGCGGGGCCCGGCTGGAGCGGGTGGAGTTCGTCGACTGTGCCCTGAAGTCCGCCGACCTCTCCCGCGCCACGCTGAAGGACGTCGACCTGCGCGGGGCCGCCCCGCTGGAGATCACCCGCGGGCTGGACCGGCTGTCCGGGGCGCTGATCGGCACCGGCCAGCTCCTGGACCTCGCCCCGCTGCTGGCGGCGGAGCTGGGGATCAGGGTGGAGTGAGGCGCGGGTGGCGGGAGATCCGCGGGTCAGGAGAGGCGGGGATAGCGGGCCATGAGGGTCCAGATCGCCGGGTTCTCCGCCAGGTCCTCGTGCATGTCGGTCAGGTCCGCGATGACGTCGTGCAGGAAGTCGCGGGCCTCCCGGCGGAACTCGGCGTGGGAGAAGTTCAGCGGGGGCTCCTCGGCGGGCATCCAGTCCGCCTCGATGTCCACCCAGCCGAAGCGGCGCTCGAAGAGCATGCGGTCGGTGGACTCGGTGAAGTCCAGCTCCGCGCGCTGCGGGCGGGCGGCACGCGAGCCCATGGGGTCCTTGTCCAGCTGCTCCGCGATGTCGCACAGCGCCCACGCGAAGTCCAGCACCGGCACCCATCCCCAGGCTGTGGACAACTCCTGGTCCGACTTGGTGTCGGCCAGGTAGACGTCACCGCAGAACAGGTCGTGCCGCAGCGCGCGGACGTCCGCCCGGCGGTAGTCCGTCTGCGGGGGGTCCGGGAAGCGGTTGGAGAGGGCGTAGCCGATGTCGAGCACGTCAGAGATGGTCCCACGCCGGGGTGGGGTCAGCCCGTCCACCCGGTCAGCAGGCGGGCCAGGTCCGGGGGCCACACCGGCTCGGCGGAACCGGCCAGCTGGTCCGGGGTCCACCAGCGCCAGTCGAGGATGCCCTCGGCCGGGTGGGCGGTGAGCGCGGACGCGCCGGGCTCGCGGCGCGGGCCGCGGGCCGCGTAGACGTGCTCGTGCTGGCGGACCGGGACGCCCGCGCGGGTGAAGTCGTGTTCCCAGGTGCACAGCAGCGGGCCGGGCGCCAGGTCGGTCCAGCCGGTCTCCTCCGCCAGTTCCCGCGCGGCACCCTCGCGGGGGCTCTCCCCCGGCTCGATGCCGCCGCCGGGCAGCGCCCAGTGCGGGCCGGTCTCGATGTTCTCCTGGCGGAACAGGAACACCGCGCCGTCCGGCGCGATCACCGCCGTACGGGCGGCCCGCCTCGGGGTGCGCGTCAGCACCTTGCGCAGGACGGCGCAGGGGCGGCCCAGCTCGCGGTCGCGGCGGTGGTCCACGGTCGTGTAACCGAGGGTGTGCCAGAAGGCGAGGCCCGCGCTGTTGCCGTCGAGCACGGCGAGCCGGACGGCACGGTGGCCGGCGTCGCGCAGCCGGTCCTCGGCCAGTCCGGCGGCCCGGCGCCCGAACCCCCGCCCCTGCAGGGCCGCGTCGACCATCAGCAGTCCGATCCACGGATCGGGGTCGGCCGGATCGGGGTGCCGGGCCAGCGTGCTCACCACGGCGACCGGCCGGCCGTCCACCCGGGCGAGCAGCATCTCCGCGCCGGGGACGGCGAGTTCGGCCGCCACCGCGTCCGCCACCTGCCCGGGCCGGATGTCCGCCGGGTCCGGGAACTCCCCGCTGAGCGTGTGGAACGCCCGCTGGGAGGCGTACAGCGCGGTCAGCTCGGCGAGCACCGGGGCCGGGAGGACGCCGTCGGCGGGCAGGGGTTCGAGGATCACCCGAGGCACGCTAACGCCTGCGACCGCCGCGGCACGGGGGAACGGGGCAACCCCGCGCCCCGGCTCCGGGGCGGACCCGGAGCCGGTGGCAGCCGGTTCTCAGACGTTGACGCCGAAGTCCTGGGCGATGCCGACCAGGCCGGAGGCGTAACCCTGGCCCACCGCGCGGAACTTCCACTCCGCGCCGTTGCGGTACAGCTCGCCGAAGACCATGGCGGTCTCGGTGGCCGCGTCCTCGGAGAGGTCGTAGCGCGCCAGCTCGGCGCCGCCCGCCTGGTTCACGATGCGGATGTAGGCGTTGCGCACCTGGCCGAAGTTCTGGTTGCGGTTCTCGGCGTCGTAGATGGAGACCGGGAAGACGACCTTCTCGACGTCGGCCGGGAGGGCGGCCAGGTTGACGTTGATCGCCTCGTCGTCGCCCGCGCCCTCGCCCGTGCGGTTGTCGCCGGTGTGGACGATGGAGCTGTCCGGGGTCTGCTTGTTGTTGAAGAACACGAAGTGCGCGTCGGAGTAGACACGGCCCTGGTTGTTGACCGCGATGGCGGACGCGTCCAGGTCGAAGTCCGTGCCGGTGGTGGTGCGGACGTCCCAGCCCAGGCCCACGGTGACGGCGGTCAGGCCCGGAGCCTCCTTGGTCAGCGAGACGTTGCCACCCTTGGACAGGCTTACAGCCATGATCGGGAGTCCCTTCCCTTTTGGGTAATCAGTGACGACGAAGCTACGTCACCGGTAAGAACGGCGGGAGGGGGGCCATAGGTTCCTGCCCGCTTTACCTTTTTTACCGAGCTGTTCCGGTGACACCCGGACGGCCGCCGTAAATGGGGGTGACTCGAAGGGCCCGGAGCCGGGAACATGGAGGGCATGTCCGGGCCCTATTTCATCCGCGGTTCGGTCTCGCTCCCCGAGGCCGAGCTGACCTGGCGTTTCTCGCGCTCTTCCGGGCCCGGTGGCCAGCACGTCAACACCAGCGACTCCCAGGTGGAGCTGCGTTTCGACCTCGCCCGCACCGAGGCCCTGCCCCCGGTGTGGAAGGAGCGGGCGCTGGAGCGGCTGGCCGGGCGGCTGGTGGACGGCGTCGTGGTCGTACGGGCGTCCGAGCACCGCTCGCAGTGGCGCAACCGCGAGACCGCGGCCGTACGCCTCGCCGCCCTCCTCGCCGAGGCCACCGCGCCCCCGCCCAAGCCCCGCCGCGCCACCCGCGTCCCGCGCGGTATCAACGAGCGCCGTCTGCGCGAGAAGAAGCAGCGCGCCGACACCAAGCGGGGCCGCTCCGGGCGGGACTGGGGCTGAGTCAGGTCCTCCGGGCCGCCGGGGTCGCAGGGCGGCCCGGCCGGCGCTGAGCCGGCGCATGCTCAGTCCCTCCACCAGCGCGGTGAGCCGCTCGGCCGCCGAGCAATCGTGCCCGTCGTGACCGACACCATCGCCTCGGGCGGCGGCGACATCCACTGCTCGACCCACGACCAGCCGGGCAGGCCCGTCGACTGACCGCAGATCCCCCTAGGCGAGGTCGAGCACGCCCACCGTCTGGCCGCCGCTCGTCTCGTCGGTCGTGCGGAAGCCCAGGCGGCGGTAGAACTCCCCGGGGCCGTCCGCGCCGGGATGCCAGGTGACGTACAGCTCCGCGCACCCGCGGCGGCGCAGTTCCGCCGCGACGGAGTCCACGGCGAAGCGTCCGTACCCCTTGCCCTGTTCGCCCGCGTCGATGTTCAGCCGCCACAGGCCGGAGCGCCGCACGCTGCCGCCGTCCGCGCGCCAGTCGATGTCGAGGAAGGCCATCAGGAAGCCGACGGGCCGGTCCCCGTCCATGATCAGCCGGGGCCAGGCGACACCCGGCGGGCGCACGTACGCCTCGGCGAGGGAGTGCGCGACCGGCTCGACCGCGTGCTCCTGGTCCGCGCGGACGCGGACGGCCAGGGCTGCTTCCAGGTTCTCGGGCGTGATCCCGGCCAGGTGCGGTGACATCCCGGCAACCTACGAGCCCCGCCGCTCCGCCACCACTGGTTTCCGGCGCAGCACCGCGGCCGCCCCGGCGCCGGCCGCCGGCGCGCACACGGTCAGGCAGAGGTAGATCATCGGGTTCACCCAGAACGGGACCAGTTCCGTCGCCGCGCCCGCCTCGGTCACGCACCGCGCGCTGACGGGCAGCGCCTCGTGCGTGACGATCATGTCGCCGGACACGCCCTGGGCGGCGCACATCTGATCCGGGTCGAGCCAGTAGAAGCCGCACCACACCCCGTACCCGAAGAGGCCGAAGGCCGTGGCCGCGGTCATGAGCGCCAGCAGGAAGCCGGGGGCGCGGTCGGGGGCGTACCAGGCGCGGCCCCAGGTGCCGGTGCGGATGCGCACCCAGAGCGTCACGGCCGCCGGGACGGCCACGCAGGGCATCAGCACCGGGGCGACGAGCACGGCCAGGTGGACGACCAGGGGGATGCGGTCGGGGGAGTGGGTCACGTCTGTGGTGACCGTCCCCGCCCCCGGACGGTTGCGCTCAGCCCAGGTGTCGGTAGCGGCCCCGGTAGTACAGCAGGGGGCCGCCCTCCGCGCCCGGCACGCGGGCGGTCAGGACGCGGCCGATGACCAGCGTGTGGTCGCCGGCCGGCACCCGTCGCTCGGTGCGGCACTCCAGGGCGGCCAGCGCGTCGGGGATCAGGGGAGCGCCGGTGATCTCGCCGCGCTCGGGGGAGAGGTCGGCGAAGAGCAGGCGGTCGCTGACGCGGCCCTTCATGGCGAAGCGGCCCGCGATCTGCCGCTGGTTCTCGGCCAGCACCGAGACCGCCCACAGCGGCTGCTCGTCCAGCAGGTCGTCCATGCGGGAGCCGGTGCGCAGGCTGACCAGCACCAGCGGCGGGTCCAGCGAGACGGACATGAACGCGGTCGCGGTCATGCCGGCGTCCTCCGTGCCCGGCGCGTGCGGGTCGTCGGGGTCCAGCGGCGGTTCCTGCGCGGTCACCAGCACCACGCCCGCGGCCAGCCGGGACATCGCGGCCCGGAACTCGTCGTCGCTCACCCCCTCAGCATGCACAGAAGCGGCCGCGGCGGTGGGGGAGGGAGGGTTCAGCACGCCGGAAACGCTAGCTCCCGGCCGCGGCCCGCCACATCGGGCCTCCGGCCGAGCCCGGACCTAGGTCCAAAGGACCGGACCTGTGACGGAAGGGCACGCCGCGGACCGGCCAGCGGCATATGCGCAACTTCGCAGCCTTTGCGATCGGAGAACGCAACGGGAAAGTGCGGAAACTGCACTCAATTGTTCAAGTTCTTCTGTGACTTGAGTCACAAGGAGTACGGAATTGTTGACCCTGTGTACCGAGTGAGCAGCGCGCTGTGATTCAGTGGCGGGAAAGCCTGTGGACAGCAGGGGGAGGGCGAGCATGGAGACCGATCAGGAGCCGTACGTCCCTCTGACGTCACTGCGTCAGTTGCACCAGGTCATGGCCGACATGAACACGGCACGCAGCCAGGCCGACACCCTGCAGATCGTCGCCGACGGCGCGGTCGGCGCCCTCGGGTACGAGATGGCCTGCGTGAACCTCGTACGCCCCGACGGCGATCTCGTCGTCGCGGCGGTCTCCGGCAACTCCGCCGCCGAAGCCCTCATCACCGGCCGCACCGGCTCCCGCGAGTCCTGGGACCGCCGGCTGGGCATGGGCGAGGTGTGGGGCGACCTCGTGTTCATCCCCCACACCGAGGGCTGGGTCCTCGACGACGACGACGTCCCCCAGTGGTACAGCGACGGCCCCGAGCCCCGCTTCCCCGACGAGTGGCACCCCGGCGACCGGCTCTTCGCCCCGATGTACGCCCCCGGCGGCCAGGGCGGCGCCCGCGGCGGACTGCTCGGCGTCATATCCGTCGACCGCCCGCTCACCGGACGGCGCCCCGGCGCCTGGGGCCGCGAGGCCCTGCAGATGTACGCCTTCCAGGCCGCCATCGCCATCAGCAACGCCCATCTGCGCGCCAACATGCAGCGCGCCCTGGTCCGCCTGGAGCGGGACCAGCAGGCCCTGCGCGCCAGTGAGGAATCCTTCCGCCAGGCCTTCGAGTACGCCCCCTCCGGCATGGCCATCGCCGAGATGGGCGGCGACCAGCACGGCCGCATCCTGCGCACCAACGACGCCCTGTGCCGCCTGCTGGGCCGGCCCGCCTCCGCGATGCGCCGCTACTCCTTCTCCGACCTCGTCCACCCCGAGGACATCGGCACCCTGCTGCGCACCTCCGCCGAGGGCGGCCGGGCCGAGCTGCGGCTCGCCCGGCGCGACGCCAGCTATGTATGGGTGTCGCTGCGCAACTCCGTCGTCGCGGACGCGGCCGACGGCCCGCGCTTCCTGCTCACCCACGTCGAGGACATAGAGGAGCGCAAGCGCCGCGAGCTCCAGCTCGCCCACCGCGCCTCCCACGACTCGCTGACCGGGCTGCCGAACTCCGCCGAGCTGCGCTCCCGGCTCGCCGCCCGGCTGTGCCGCCGCCCCGCCCACCTCGACGCCACCCAGTCGCTGGACGCCGCCTACGGCCACCCGGCCGGGTCCGGTGACGCCCACGGCTTCGACTTCGCGCCCGGCGCGGAGGTCTACGACGCGTTCGACCACCATGTGCACACCGTCGCCCCCGAGCCGGGCGCCGACGACGGCACCAAGGGGCTCGCGGTCCTCTTCTGCGATCTGGACGGCTTCAAGTCGATCAACGACCGCTTCGGGCACAACGCGGGCGACGCGGTCCTCATCGAGGTGGCCCGCAGGCTCGGCGGGGGAGTGCGCGACGGCGACACGGTGGCCCGGCTCGGCGGCGACGAGTTCGTGATCCTCGCCGACGGCCTCGGCCTGGCCGACGCGGCCGACCTCGCGGTGCGGCTGCGCGGCGAGATCATCCAGCCGATCCGGGCCGAGGGCCGGGCGGTCCGGGTGGGCGCCAGCTTCGGCATCGGCTGGGCGCACTGCGGGATGACGGCGGACGAGGTGCTGAAGTCCGCCGACGAGCGGATGTACGTTGAGAAACGATCTCGTCCCAAACAGCATCGGCGTGCCGGGTGAAGCGCAGGTCAGTGCGCTGACATCGCCGGGAAACGGGCTTCGGGCGTCCGTTCGGGGGTCCCCCGTCCGAGCGAACGGGGGTGTGCGGGAGGGTAGGCTCGCCATTCAAACCCCTTACCGCATCCGCCCGCACCTGTTGAGGAGTACCCAGGGATGACGCCCGGCGACAACGGCGCGAGCAAGCCCGAGGAAGACGACCCGTTCGGCTACCTGTACGCCGACGGCCAGGCCAGGGGGGCCCAGCCGCCGTCCGGTGGTTACGGCTATCCCAACGCGGTCAACCGGGTGCGCGCGGTCGGCGAGCGCAAGTACGGCGCGCCGCAGCAGACCGCCCCGACGCAGCAGGGTTCCTACGGGCAGCCGAACCACCACCAGGCGCCGGAGGCGATGCCCGGCGGTGCTCCCACCTCCCGGCAGGCGATGCACTCCGGCGGTGGCGGCGGGCGGCGCGGGCCGAACACCAAGGGTCTGCTGATCGGTGCCATCGCGGTGGTCGCGGCGGTCGTCATCGGCATCAGCGTGGCGATGCTCAACGGCAACGACGACGACGGCAAGAACGGCAACCAGGCGGACGCGTCCCCGACCCAGTCGCAGGAGGCGCCGCCGAGCCCGAAGGCGACCAGCACCGCCGAGGCGGGCGAGCTGCCGAAGGCCGACGCGGTCGACGACGCGGTGCAGCTCGCGGGCGGCGCCGCCCCGGCCTCCGCCGTCAAGGGCTCGAAGTCGGCGGGCGGCTCCTACGTGGGCGGCCTGAACCAGGTCGGCGCCTCGGTGACCTGGACGGTCGACGTGCCCAAGCCCGGCAAGTACACCCTGAACGTCGGCTACGGCGTGCCGGGCAAGGACGCGAACGCCACTCTGACGGTGAACGGCACCTCGCAGAACCGTCCGCTGAACCTGTCCAACTTCGCCCATGCCCCCGAGGGCGACTGGGAGCGCGGCTGGACCCACACCTGGGCCAACCTCGAACTCCAGAAGGGTTCCAACACCCTCAGCATCTCCTGCGGCAGCGGCAACCAGTGCGACGTCAACCTGGACCAGTTCTGGCTGGAGAAGGGCTGGAAGTAGCCCGCTCCCGTCAGGCGGCCGGGTCCTCCTCGGTCACCGCGGCCTCGTCCAGCAGGCGTTCATAGGCCGCCGGGTCGAACTCCCCGGCCGCGGGGGCCAGTACGGCCGCCGCCGACAGGGCGGTGGCCCGGGCCAGACGGTCGGGCCAGGGACGGCCGTCCACCAGGGCCGAGAGCACGCCCGCGACCGCCGCGTCGCCCGCGCCGGCCGGGTTGCCGCGCAGACGGCCGGGCGGCGCGGCCCGCCAGCGGCCCTCGGGCGTCTCGGCCAGCAGGCCGTCCGGGCCCAGTGAGGCGACCACCGCCTGGGCACCCCTGCGGCGCGCGTCCCGGGTGGCGCGGGCCGGCTCGTGCGAGCCGGTGAGTTCCGCGAGTTCCGAGGCGTTCGGCTTGATGATGTCGGGCCGGGCCGCGATCCCGCGCCGCAGCGGCTCCCCGCCCGTGTCCAGCAGGACCGGGACCCCGGCCGACCGGGCCACCCGTATCAGCCCCGCGTACGCGCCGACCGGCACGCCCGGCGGCAGGCTGCCGCACAGGGCGACCGCCGAGGCGTCCGGCAGCAGGGCGTCGTAGGCGCGCAGGAAGCCGGACCACTCGGCCGGGGTGATGTGCGGGCCGGGCTCGTTCAACTGGGTGGTGTCGCCCGTGAGTTCGTCCATCACGGCGACCGTGCGGCGGGTCGCGCCGGTCACCGTGACCAGCGCGTCGGTGACCCCGGCGGACGCCGCCAGCCCGTCGCGCAGCAACCGGCCGGTCGGGCCGCCCGCGAGACCGGTGGCCGTCACCTCGTACCCGAGCGCGGCGAGCACCCGGGCCACGTTGACGCCCTTGCCGCCGGGCCGCTCCACGACCTCCGACACCCGGTGCTCGGCGTGCGGCCGCAGCGACCGTACGCGGTAGGTGATGTCGAGAGCGGTGTTCAGCGTGACCGTGAGGATCACCCGGTCCGACCTCCCTCGATGTCCGTACGCCTCGTCCTGTGGGGCCCTGATCATGCCAAAGAGACGGCGTCCGGCCCAGTTGGGGACCGGACGCCGTCTGGCGAAGCGGGGTACGGATCAGGGCAGTTGGGGCGTGACGACCCATTCGCCCCGGCGCATGACGCCCTTGAGGGTGAAGTCGGCGTCCAGCAGCACCAGGTCCGCGTCCTTGCCGGGTTCCAGCGAGCCGGTCCGGTCCGCCAGGCCGAGCAGCCGGGCCGGGTTGGCCGACAGCGCCGCCACCACGTCCGTGACCGGCAGCCCGTCCACGGTGACCGCCCGCCGGAAGGCGCGGTCCAGGGTCAGCGTGGACCCCGCGATGGAGCCGCCCTCCACCAGCCGCGCCACGCCGCCGCGTACCTCGACCTCCAGCGGGCCGAGCAGGTAGCGGCCGTCGGCGGAGCCCGCCGCGTCCATGGCGTCGGTGATGAAGGCGACCCGGCCGGCGCCCGCGTGGTGGAACGCCAGCTGGAGTGCGGCCGGGTGCAGGTGCGTGCCGTCGTTGATCAGCTCGACGGTGACCCGCTCGTCCTCCAGCAGCGCGGTGATCGGGCCGGGGTCGCGGTGGCCGATCGGGGGCATCGCGTTGAAGAGGTGGGTGGCGACGGTGGCGCCCGCGTCGATGGCGGCGACCGTCTGCTCGTAGCTCGCGTCGGTGTGCCCGACGGCCGCGATCACGCCCTGCTCGGCCAGGAGGCGCACGGAGTCCAGGCCGCCCGGCAGCTCGGTGGCGAGGGTGACCATCCTCGCGTGGCCGCGCGCGGAGTCGACCAGCTTGCGCACCTCGGCCGGGTCCGGGTCGCGCAGCAGCGCCTCGGAGTGCGCGCCCTTGCGGCACGGGGAGATGAACGGGCCCTCGAAGTGGACGCCCGCGATGTCGCCCTGCTCGGCCAGCTCGGCGAGCAGCCCGGCCTGGCGGGCCAGCACGTCCAGGTCGTCGGTGACGGTGGAGGCGACCAGCGTGGTGGTGCCGTGCTCCCGGTGGGTGCGCACGGCGGTGAGCGCGTCCTCGGCGCTGCCGGAGAAGGCGGCTCCGCCACCGCCGTGGTTGTGCAGGTCCACGAAACCGGGGACCACCCAGTGGCCGGTCACGTCGAGCACGTCGGCGCCCTCGGGCGCGGTCCGCGCGATCCGGCGGCCGTCGACGACGACCCGCCCGCCGGGCACCTCGCCGGTGGGCAGCACCACGGTGCCACCGGTCAGCACCAGCGGGCGGCCGCCGACCGGTGCATTGTTGTCGGCCATCAGGTGCTTACCTCCGTGGTCTGGGGGGTGGACTCGATCAGGTCCCGGGCGAGGAGCGCCGCGCCCAGGCATCCGGCGCCGTCGCCGAGCGCCGCCGGGACGATCACGGGCGCGCTCTGGAAGGTGATCCGGCGTTCGACGGCCGCGCGCAGCGGGCGGAACAGCACCTCACCGGCCTCGGCCAGCCCGCCGCCGACGATCAGTGTGCCGGGGTCGAGGAGGGTGAGCGCGGTGACGAGGCCGTCCGCGAGCACGTCGACCGCGCCGGACCACACGCGCTCGGCGCCGGGGTCCCCGGCGGCGACGGCCCGCGCGCAGTCGGCGGCGTCCGCGTCCGCGCGGCCGCTCGCCCGCGCCCAGGCGGTGCCGACGGCGGCCGCGGAGGCGTACCGCTCCAGACAGCCCGCCTGCCCGCAGGGGCAGGGGTCGCCGCCGGGACGTACGACGATGTGCCCGATCTCCCCGGCGAAGCCGTGCGCGCCCGCCTCCACCCGGCCGCCCAGGCCGATCGCCCCGGCGATCCCGGTGCCCAGCGCCACGAACAGGAAGCGGTCGGCGCCCCGGCCGGCTCCGGCGCGGCCCTCGGCGAGGCCGCCGGTGCGCACGTCGTGGCCGAGGGCGACGGGCATGCCGAGCCGCTCGGTGAGCAGGGCGCGCAGCGGTACGTCGCGCCAGCCGAGGTTGGCGGAGTACAGGGCGGTGCCGGCCGCCTCGTCGACGGTGCCGGGGACGGCGACCCCGGCCGCGAGGGCGGGGGCGCCGAGGTGGGCGGCGCCGTGCGCGCGCAGCTCGGCGGCGAAGGAGAGGAGGTTCTCGACGACGGCCGCGGCCCCGCTCTCGCGGTCCGTCGCGCGGCGGGCGCGGTGCAGCACCGCGCCGTCCTCGCCGACGAGCGCGGCCTTCATCGAGGTACCGCCCACGTCCAGGGCGATGACATGTCTCACGGGCCCAGTGTGACGCCCTGACCCGCGAGAGGTCTAGTCCACTTACGTGGTGTAGACCTTATGCGTTCGAAATCGAATGGTCTGACCAAGGGGATAGGGGCTTTGAGGGTGCGTCGGCGTACAGCAGGAACGATCGCGGTGGTGTCCGCACTGGGCATGACGGCGATGCTCGGCGGCTGCGGGAGCACAGGCTCCTCCGAAGTGACCCTGAAGCTGGTGGCCGCCGACTACGGCGACTCCGCCGCCAACAGCTCCAAGAAGTACTGGGCCGCGCTGGTCGACGCCTACGAGGCGAAGCACCCCGACGTGAAGGTCCAGGTCAGCGTCTACTCCTGGAACGACGTCGACGCCAAGGTCAAGGAGATGGTGGACGGCGGCAACGCCCCCGACATGGCCCAGATCGGCGCCTACGCCGACTACGCGGCCTCCGGGAAGCTCTACCCGATGTCCGACACCCTCTCCATCGGCACCCAGGCCGACTTCGTGCCGCAGCTCGCCGAGGCGGGCGACTGGGACCACACGCCGTACGCGATGCCGTTCGCGGCCTCCACCCGCGTCCTCTTCTACAACAAGTCGCTCTTCCAGCAGGCCGGCATCACCCCGCCCACCACCTGGGACGAACTCGCCGCCGACGCCGAGGCGCTCAGGGCCAAGGGCGTGAAGTACCCCTTCGCGCTGCCGCTCGGCCCCGAGGAGGCGCAGGCCGAGACCATGCAGTGGCTGCTCAGCGGCGGCAGCGGCTACACCGACGACATCGGCACCTACACCATCGACTCCGCGGTGAACGGCGAGACGTTCACCTGGCTCAAGGACGACCTGGTGGGCAAGGGGCTCACCGGGCCCGTCGCCCCCGGCCGCCTCAACCGCGCCGCCGCCTTCGCCGCGTTCGCGGACGGCCAGGTCGGCATGCTCAACGGCCACCCCACGCTGATCGGGCAGGCCGAGGCCAAGGGCGTGAAGTTCGGCATGGTCCCGATGCCGGGCCGCACCGGCAAGGCCCGGGCCGCCATGGGCGTCACCGACTGGATGCTGGCCTTCAAGCAGCACGGCCACGCCGCCGAGATCGGCAGCTTCCTCGACTTCGTGTACGACCAGGAGAACGTCCTCGACTTCTCCCGCAAGTACGGCCTGCTGCCCGTCACCACCTCCGCCTCCGAGGAGATGAGCCAGTCGCGGTCGGCCGCCGACCTCCCGCTGCACGCCTTCCTCCAGCAGATGCCGACCGCCGAGCAGTACCCGGTCAACAAGACCTCCTGGGCCGCGGTCAGCGCCGCCGTGAAGAAGAACATCGGACAGGCCGTCGCCCCCGGCGGCAGCCCCGCGGGCGTGCTCACCCGGCTCCAGGCCGCCGCCGCGGCCGCCGACAGCACGGCCACCTCCCAGGGCTGACCCCGCCCTGTCGGTGGCCGGAGTTACGGTTGCCGGCATGGAACTCGGCAGCCGTGAGAAGGCCATCCTCGCGCTGGAGCGCCGGGGCATCGACGGCCCCGGCGCGAAGGAGCGCGCCATCCGCGAGCAGCTCGGCCTCGCCCCGGTGCGCTACTACCAGCTCCTCAACGCCCTCCTGGACGACGAGCGCGCCCTCGCCCACGACCCGGTGACGGTCAACCGCCTGCGCCGGGTCCGCGAGTCGAGACGGTCCGAACGCTGAAGGCGTGAGGAGGCCCCGGCGCGGATAGTGTCGCTCTATGGGCATCCCTGAGACGGACTCCGCCACCCCGCAGGACCCCCCGCTGCCGGTCCCGGTCACCCAAACAGGCCGCGAGGCTCTGCGGGCCCTGCTGGACCGGCCGCGCACCGCGGTGATCGGCCTGGACTTCGACGGCACGCTGGCCCCCATCGTCGCCGACCCCGACCAGGCCCGCGCCCACCCCGGCGCCGTGCCCGCCCTCGCCGCCCTCGCGCCGAAGGTGGCCTCCGTCGCCGTCGTCACCGGCCGCCCGGCCGGAGTCGCCGTACGGCACGGCGGCCTCGCCGGGGTCCCCGGCCTCGGACACCTGGTCGTCCTCGGCCACTACGGCGCCGAGCGCTGGGACGCCGCCACCGGCACCGTCACCGCGCCCGCCCCGCACCCCGGCATCGCCGCCGTCCGCGCCGAACTCCCCGGCGTCCTGGACCGGGCCGGCGCCTGGCCCGGCACCTGGATCGAGGAGAAGGGACGCGCGGTCGCCGTCCACACCCGACGCGCCGAGGACCCCGAAGCCGCCTTCGACACCCTCCGCGGCCCCCTCACCGACCTCGCCACCCGCCACGGCCTCATCGTCGAACCCGGCCGCCTCGTCCTCGAACTCCGCCCGCCCGGCATGGACAAGGGCGTCGCCCTCCTGGACCACCTCCGTGCCACCGGCGCCGAATCCGTCCTCTACGCCGGCGACGACCTCGGCGACCTCCCCGCCTTCGCGGCCCTGGAGAAACTCCGCTCCGACGGCGTCCCCGCCCTCCTGGTCTGCAGCGGCAGCAGCGAGGTCACGGAACTGGCCGAGCGGGCGGACCTGGTGGTGGACGGCCCGGAGGGCGTGGTGGAACTGCTCGCGAACCTCGCGGCGCACCTCGCCTGACACCCGCGGCCCTTCAGGACGTCGGTCCTGAAGGAGTTCAGCCCCGCAGCGCGTTCAGCTGGTCCAGGAACCACTTGGCCGGGGGGAGGGCCGTCGCCGCCGCGGCCAGGTGCTTGGAGCGTTCGGCGCGGGCCGGGGCCGGGAGGGTCAGCGCCTCGTGGAGGGCCTCCGCGGTGCCGACGACGTCGTACGGGTTGACCGTGATCGCGTGCTCGGCGAGCTCCTCGTAGGCGCCCGCCTCGCGGGACAGCACCAGGGCGACCCCCTCGTCCGAGACGACCGGGACCTCCTTGGCCACCAGGTTCATGCCGTCGCGGATGGGGTTCACCAGGGCCACGTCGGCCAGGCGGTACGCGGCCAGGGAGCGGGCGAAGTCGTCGTCGAGGTGGAGCAGGACCGGGGTCCAACCGGGCGTGCCGTACTCGGAGTTGATCTCCTCCGCGACCCGGCGTACCTCCTCCGTGTAGGAGCGGTACAGGGCGAGGTCCTGCCGGGAGGGGTAGGCGAAGGCCACGTGGACCACGCGCTCGCGCCACTCGGGGTGGTCCTCCAGCAGGCGCCGGTAGGCCAGCAGCCCGCGCACGATGTTCTTGGACAGCTCGGTGCGGTCCACCCGGACGATCGTCCGGCGC
This sequence comes from Streptomyces sp. NPDC046860, assembly GCF_040645115.1. Lineage (NCBI taxonomy): Bacteria > Bacillati > Actinomycetota > Actinomycetes > Kitasatosporales > Streptomycetaceae > Streptomyces > Streptomyces sp. NPDC046860. The sequence goes on from NZ_JBEYXQ010000016.1 coordinate 106,959, forward strand.
CCCTCGCCGATCTGCTCCCGCAGCACCGCCATCCGCTCGTCCACGTCCGGCCGGTGCGCCCGCTCCCGCAGGAAGTCCGCGTCCGCGCCCAGCCCGTGCACCCCGATCTCCGTGCCCGAGGGGATGCCGGGGCCCAGCACCGCGTGGCAGCAGTCCGTGAACGCGTCCGCCCAGCGCCGGGTCAGGAAGGCCGCCCGGTCCGCGCCCAGGATGCCGGTCAGCAGCTCGGCCGCGATGTCGTCCGGGAGCAGGCCGAAGTAGTCCCGCGGCGCCCAGGGCGTGTGCGAGAAGTGCCCGATGCGCAGGTCGGGCCGGAGCTTGCGCAGCATCCGGGGCGCCAGCGCCAGGTGGTAGTCCTGGATCAGCACCGCCGCTCCCGGCGCGGCCTCCTCGGCCAGCGCCTCGGCGAACGCCTGGTTGTACGCCCGGTAGGCGTCCCACTGCCGCCGGAACTCCGCGTCGAAGACCGGCTCCAGCGGCGTCTGGTACATCATGTGGTGCACGAACCACAGGGCCGAGTTGGCGATGCCGTTGTACGCGTCGGCGTAGACACCGGCGTCGATGTCCAGCATCCGCACCCGCTGTCCGCCGGTGTCCGCCTCCGGCAGCAGCCCGCCGCCCGCGCGCCGCACCGCCTCCCGGTCGCCGTCCCCGAGCGCGGCGCACACCCACACCGCGTCGGTGTCCGGCCCGATCGCCGACAGACCGGAGACGAGACCGCCGCCGCCCCGCCGGGAGCCGAGCGCCCCGTCCGGACCCACCGTGTACGAAACCGGGCCGCGATTGGACGCGACCAGCACCTCGGCACCCTGCGTTGAAGCCATGGTCCTCAACCTAGCCCGGCCCCCGAACGCTCAAACGTACGCGCGACCGGCGAGCCGACCGTATACGGCCCGGCTCAGGCCACCCTCCGCGCCGCGTACTCCGCGATCTCCGCCATCGGCGGCCGCTCCTCGGTGTCCACCGAGTAGGTGCGCGGCTCGAAACCGCTCACCCCCCGCTCGAACTGGGTCAGCGCGGGCCGCACCAGATGCCCGCGCGCGAGCCGGAGCTGCGCGGTGCGGTAGATCGCGGCGGCCATCCGGCCGAGCGCCTGCCCGTCCTGGTGCCGGTGCTTGCGCACCCCCACGTCCACCTGGGCCAGCGCGTCCAGCCCGACCAGGTGCAGCGAGTCCACCAGCATCCCCAGCTCGACCCCGTACCCCACCGGGAACGGCAGCCGCTCCAGCAGCGAGCGGCGGGCCGCGTACTCCCCGCCGAGCGGCTGCACGAACCCGGCGAGCTGCGGCCAGTGCAGGTTGAGCAGCGGGCGTGCCATCAGCTCGGTCACCCGTCCGCCCTGCCCGGCCGCGCCGCCCAGCGGACGGTCGTACATCGCCTTGACCAGGTCGATCCCCGGATCGGTGAGCAGCGGGCCGACGATGCCGAGCACGAAGTCGGACGAGAACTCCTTCAGGTCCGCGTCCACGAAGGCGACGATGTCGCCGCTGGTCGCCAGCAGGGAGCGCCACAGCACCTCGCCCTTGCCGGGCACGGCGGGCAGCCGGGGCAGGATCTCGTCCCGGTGCACCACCCGCGCGCCCGCGGCGGCCGCCACCTCGGCGGTCGCGTCGGTGGACCCGGAGTCCACCACGACTATCTCGTCCACCAGCGGCGCCTGGGAGACCAGGTCGTGCCGGATCACGGAGACGATCTCCCCGACCGTGGACTCCTCGTTCAGCGCGGGCAGCACCACGGACACGCGCTGTCCGGAGCGCTGCTTGGCTGCCAGGACGCGGTGCAGCGGTCGGTCGGCCACGGACCATGAGCGGGTGGCCAGCCAGCGCTCGGTTTCCTCCAGCATGGTCAGCGGCTCCTCACTGTGGGGGTGTCCCTGCGCGGACGGCCCCTGTCGGGGCCGGTCCCCGTCTGATCCATCTCGCGGTTCGGACGACACCTTCAACTCTCCTGGCCTTCGGTTACAGTCTTGAACAACGCCGATGACCATCGCATGTCGAGGCCAGAGGACGTTCACAACCGAATACCGCTCATCCAGAGGGGCAGAGGGAAACGGCCCGATGAAGCCCCGGCAACCCTCCAGCCGGTCTCGTGCGCGCACACAGCGACACCGCGAGGCTCCCGGCTAGGGAAGGTGCCAAATCCGTCTCACGGCGAGATGCGTCGTGAGGAAGATGAGGAGAAAGGGCCTCGCCTCCATGGCTGTGCAGACTGTCGCATCCCCCACCGTCGACCTCGGTCCCGCCGCCGCTCTGAGCTGCCGGGAATGCGGACACCGCGTCCCGCTCGGCCCGCTCTTCGCCTGCGAGGAGTGTTTCGGGCCGCTGGAGATCGCCTACGACTTCTCCGCGTACGACACCGAGAAGCTCCGGGCGCGCATCGAGTCCGGTCCGGCGAACATCTGGCGCTACGCCCCGCTGCTGCCCGTCCCCGCCGACGTGGCGGACAAGCCGAACCTCAACCCCGGCTGGACCCCGCTGGTCAAGGCCGACCGCCTGGCCGCCGAACTCGGCGTCACCGGCGGGCTGTACGTCAAGGACGACTCCGGCAACCCGACGCACTCCTTCAAGGACCGCGTGGTCGCCCAGGCGCTGGAGGCCGCCCGCGCCTTCGGCTTCACCACCCTGTCCTGCTCCTCCACCGGCAACCTGGCCGGCGCGGTCGGCGCCGCCGCCGCCCGCGCGGGCCTGCGCTCGTGCGTGTTCATCCCGCACGACCTGGAGCAGGGCAAGGTCGTCATGGCCGCCGTCTACGGCGGCGAGCTGGTCGGCATCGAGGGCAACTACGACGACGTGAACCGCTTCTGCTCCGAGCTGATCGGCGACTCGGCCGGCGAGGGCTGGGGCTTCGTCAACGTCAACCTCCGGCCGTACTACGCCGAGGGCTCCAAGACGCTGGCGTACGAGATCTGCGAGCAGCTCGGCTGGCGGCTGCCGGACCAGCTCGTGGTGCCGATCGCCTCCGGCTCCCAGCTCACCAAGATCGACAAGGGGCTGAAGGAGCTGATCGCGCTCGGCCTGGTCGAGGACAAGCCGTACAAGATCTTCGGCGCCCAGGCGGAGGGCTGCTCGCCGGTGTCGGCCGCCTACAAGGCGGGCCACGACGTGGTGCGGCCGCAGAAGCCGGACACCATCGCCAAGTCCCTCGCCATCGGCAACCCGGCCGACGGGCCGTACGTGCTGGACATCGCCCGCCGCACCGGGGGCGCGGTGGAGGACGTGACGGACCCGCAGATCGTGGACGCCATCAAGCTGCTGGCCCGCACCGAGGGCATCTTCGCCGAGACGGCGGGCGGGGTGACGGTCGGCGTCACCCGCAAGCTGGTCGAGTCCGGCGCGCTGGACCCCTCGCTGACCACCGTCGTCCTCAACACCGGCGACGGCCTCAAGACCCTGGACGCGGTCGCCGGCACCGGTCTGACCGCGACCATCCGCCCGAACCTGGACTCCTTCCGAGAGGCTGGCCTCGCATGAGCGTGACCGTTCGCATCCCGACCATCCTGCGCACCTACACCGGCGGCCAGGCCGAGGTCGCCGCCGAGGGCGGCACGCTCGCGGAGGTCATCGAGGACCTGGAGAAGCACCACACGGGCATCGCCGCGCGTGTCCTGGACGACCAGGGCAAGCTGCGCCGTTTCGTGAATGTGTACGTCAATGACGACGACGTGCGTTTCGAGGGCGGACTTCAGACCGCCACCCCCGACGGCGCGGGTGTCTCCATCATTCCGGCCGTCGCCGGCGGCTGATAATTACCTTCGGTAACCGCGGTTACCCGCTGTTCATCGAATGGCCTTCTCCGTAAGAGAAACGGAGGGGGCCATTCTGTGTGATTGAGCGCGGTAGAGTTGGGGAACGCGCTCCCGGTCCGGCGGGCCGGGCGCCCTTGATTCATGCCGCCAGCCCGACAAGAAGCAGCCAAAATGCGCGGGTAATGTGCGGCTTTTGTTGTTTTTATGGGGCCCGTCTTGCCCCGAATTCGGCCGAATTTGCGGCAGATTCCGGACTGTGTCCGTCCAGAATTCTCGTCCGATTGACCTGTTGCAGACGGCAGTTGGACAGATACATTCAGCCGCGGTCGACGCGTTCCGGCGCACGCCCCCGACCGTTTGGGGGGCGAGGTCTGACCCAGGTCCGCGAGGTGTGGATCTGCGCAAGGGCCAGTAATAGGGGAGTTAGCCATGGCTCAGGGCACCGTCAAGTGGTTCAACGCGGAGAAGGGGTACGGCTTCATCGCGGTCGACGGTGGTGCGGACGTCTTCGTCCACTACAGCGCGATTCAGATGGACGGCTACCGCAGCCTGGAAGAGGGTCAGCGGGTCGAGTTCGAGATCTCGCAGGGTCAGAAGGGCCCGCAGGCCGACATGGTTCGCGTCACCGCCTGAACGTCCACAACTGAGCGCAGGGCCCGCACCGGCACAGGGTGCGGGCCCTTCGTCCTGTTAGGTCCCGTCCTGATCCCCCGAAGGCGCTTGCACTCGCCCTGGGTGAGTGCTAATCATTGCGTTAGCACTCTGAAGGTGAGAGTGACAACGAAGGACCGGGTCGGTGAGGCCCGCAGGCCGGGTGGGGCAAGGAACCACGAGGCCGGCGAGCCGTCCGTCGCGGGCGCGGGCGCGGTCCGAAGGAATCACCCCCAGTCCTGGAGGGACCACTTCACATGGCCAAGATCATCGCGTTCGACGAGGAGGCGCGGCGCGGCCTCGAGCGCGGCATGAACCAGCTCGCGGACGCCGTCAAGGTGACGCTCGGCCCCAAGGGCCGCAACGTCGTCCTCGAGAAGAAGTGGGGCGCCCCCACGATCACCAACGATGGTGTCTCCATCGCCAAGGAGATCGAGCTCGAGGACCCGTACGAGAAGATCGGCGCCGAGCTGGTCAAGGAAGTCGCCAAGAAGACGGACGACGTCGCCGGCGACGGTACGACCACCGCGACCGTGCTGGCCCAGGCCCTGGTCAAGGAAGGTCTGCGCAACGTCGCCGCGGGTGCCAACCCGATGGCCCTGAAGCGCGGTATCGAGAAGGCCGTCGAGGCCGTGTCCACCGCCCTGCTGGAGCAGGCGAAGGATGTCGAGACCAAGGAGCAGATCGCCTCCACCGCCTCCATCTCCGCCGCCGACACCCAGATCGGCGAGCTCATCGCCGAGGCGATGGACAAGGTCGGCAAGGAAGGCGTCATCACCGTCGAGGAGAGCAACACCTTCGGTCTGGAGCTCGAGCTCACCGAGGGCATGCGCTTCGACAAGGGCTACATCTCCGCCTACTTCGCGACCGACATGGAGCGCATGGAGTCGGTGCTCGAGGACCCCTACATTCTCATCGCCAACTCCAAGATCTCCTCGGTCAAGGACCTGCTCCCGCTGCTGGAGAAGGTCATGCAGTCGGGCAAGCCCCTGCTGATCATCGCCGAGGACGTCGAGGGCGAGGCCCTCTCCACCCTGGTGGTCAACAAGATCCGCGGCACCTTCAAGTCCGTCGCCGTCAAGGCCCCGGGCTTCGGCGACCGCCGCAAGGCCATGCTCGGCGACATCGCCATCCTCACCGGTGGCGAGGTCATCTCCGAGGAGGTCGGTCTCAAGCTGGAGAACGCCTCCCTGGACCTCCTGGGCCGCGCCCGCAAGGTCGTCGTCACCAAGGACGAGACCACGATCGTCGACGGCGCCGGCTCCTCGGAGCAGGTGCAGGGCCGCGTGAACCAGATCCGCGCCGAGATCGAGAACTCCGACTCGGACTACGACCGCGAGAAGCTCCAGGAGCGCCTGGCGAAGCTCGCGGGCGGCGTGGCGGTCATCAAGGCCGGTGCCGCCACCGAGGTGGAGCTCAAGGAGCGCAAGCACCGCATCGAGGACGCCGTGCGCAACGCCAAGGCCGCCGTCGAGGAGGGCATCGTCGCCGGTGGTGGCGTGGCCCTGCTCCAGGCCGGCCAGGTCTTCGACAAGCTGGAGCTGTCGGGTGACGAGGCGACCGGTGCCAACGCGGTGAAGCTCGCGCTGGAGGCCCCGCTCAAGCAGATCGCCGTCAACGGTGGTCTCGAGGGTGGCGTCGTCGTGGAGAAGGTCCGCAACCTCCCCGTCGGCAACGGCCTGAACGCCGCGACCGGTGAGTACGTCGACATGATCGCCGAGGGCATCATCGACCCGGCGAAGGTGACGCGTTCCGCCCTGCAGAACGCGGCCTCCATCGCCGCGCTGTTCCTCACCACCGAGGCCGTCATCGCCGACAAGCCGGAGAAGGCCGCCGCGGCCGCTCCGGGCGGCATGCCGGGCGGTGACATGGACTTCTGATCCTTCCGGATCAACTGTCCTTTTCCGGGGCGGCACTTCCCTCACGGGGGGTGCCGCCCTCGGGCGTTTCCGGGCCCCGGTCACGGGCGTAGGCGTAGGCGTACGCCTACGCCTACGCCTTCGCTCGGAGCGTCACGCGGGTGCCGATGCGTGCTTGCGGGCGGACAGGGCGGCCCGGATCTCCTCCGCGCGGGCGCGCACGGAAGGGGTGGGCAGGGGCCTTGAGGTCTCCCGCGGTGTCCGTTCGCCACGGCACGCCCGGCACATGCCTCCTGGGAGGGCCTCGGGGCGGCCCGGCAGGCCGCAGTCGGCGCATTCCAGTGTGCGGCGAGGTGGGGCGGGGGCCGGTGCCGGTGCCGGGGGGAGTTTGTCGGTCAGGCGGCGGCGGACCAGGGCCGCCGGGTGGTGGACGGGGGTGGGGAGGCCGGTGGTGAGCGCCTGGAGGATCGCGTCGTCCGTCGCGCCTCGGGCGAACGCGGCCCACCACGCGTCGTCGCGGGCGGTTCGGGAGAACCATGATCGGGTGATCCAGCGGGTGCCGGTCCCCTCCGACTCCAGGCGTTCCCTGCCCCGCCTCAAGTGACCGGCGTTCTGCAGCCTGTTGAGGGCGGTACGCAGTGCGCACTGGCCGTACGGGAGCGTCTTGGCCAGCGTCTTCACCGAGATGTCGGCGCCTTCGGGCAACCGGTCGATGTACGCCGCGATGGCCGCCTCGCGGGGCGGGAGATGCGTGAAGTCGTGATTCCCGCGCGGGAGTTGGTCCGGTGCGGTGCGCTTGCCGTAGCCGGGGTTGGCCATCGGGTGCGGGAGTGCGTGCGCCTGCGAGGGGGCAGGGCTAAGCTTGGCTTCAGCCACGGGATCGAGTCCTTGTCGATCTTGTAGGTCAAGCCCCCGCCGGTGTTGGTAGCGCCTGGCGGGGGCTGTTCGTTATGCGGGCACGCTAGAGCCTCGTCACTGTTCGTGGCAAGTCGGTCGCGCCCGGTCAAGTCGCAGGGTGGGTGGGTGGGTTGAAACCCTCCAGCCAATCCTTATCAAGAGGGCTCGGGGCTCGCCGCTTGAGCCTCGGGACAGTAGTCGTGGAGGTATCACCCGTGCCCGTGCCCGCCGACCCCACCGTCCTGCACCCGATGCCCGGGCAGCCGCGGGTCGTTCTGCTCAAGCCGCTGGTCAAGTCGCCGCTGATCGAGGTCGGGGAGTACTCGTACTACGACGATCCCGACGACCCCACCGCGTTCGAGGCCCGCAACGTGCTCTACCACTACGGGCCGGAGAAGCTGGTGATCGGCAAGTTCTGTGCGCTCGGCACGGGCGTGCGGTTCATCATGAACGGCGCCAACCACCGCATGGACGGCCCCTCCACGTTCCCCTTCCCCATCATGGGCGGTTCGTGGACGGACCACTTCGACCTGCTCACCGGGCTGCCGAACCAGGGGGACACCGTCGTCGGCAACGACGTCTGGTTCGGCCACGGCGTCACCGTCATGCCCGGCGTCCGCATCGGACACGGCGCGATCATCGCCACCGGCGCCGTGGTCACCGGCGATGTACCCGACTACGGCATCGTCGGCGGCAACCCGGCGCGGCTGCTGCGCACGCGTTACGACTCGGCGGACGTGGCCCGTCTGCTGGCGCTCGCCTGGTGGGACTGGCCCGCCGAACACATCACCGAGCACGTCCGCACGATCATGTCGGGCACGGTGGAGGAACTGGAGGCGGCGGCGCCCGTCAGCGGAGCTTGAGGTCCTCCACGAAGGCCGACCACGCCTCCGCCCGGAACGCGAGCTTCGGGCCGTGCGGCGCTTTGGAGTCGCGTACGGGGATGTGGGTGGGGTGGGTGTCGGCCACTTCCAGGCATTCGCCGGCTGCTGAACCGGGATTCCAGGCGGCGGGTCGAGCTGGGGTGAAGGGTGGCCGTGGCCGGGGTCACACGGGCCGGGCGCCGGGGGCGGAATGCTGAGCCGCCTGGACCAGTTGTTTCACTAGGTGCACCATTGCGTGCTCACATACCAGCCGGTCTATACGACACCGTTCTCCCGAGGAGCCCTCACGTGACCGCACCGACGTCCGCCGCCTCCCGCGCTGCCCAGCTCCTGTCCCGACCGATCACGCTCAACGGCCTGACCGTCCCGAACCGGATCGCGATGGCGCCGATGACCCGGATGTTCTCCCCGGGCGGCGTCCCCGGCGAGGACGTGGCGTCGTACTACTCGCGCCGCGCCGCGAACGGTGTCGGCCTCATCGTCACCGAGGGTACGTACGTCGGGCACGACTCGGCGGGCCAGAGCGACAGTGTGCCGCGCTTCCACGGTGACGAGCAGCTCGCGGGCTGGGCCAAGGTCGCGCAGGACGTGCACGCGGCGGGCGGCACCATCGTCCCGCAGCTCTGGCACATCGGCATGGTCCGCCGGCAGGGCGAGCCGCCGTTCGCGGAGGCTCCCGCCGTGGGTCCGTCAGGCATCCACAAGGCGGGCGCCGAGGCCAAGGGCAAGGCGATGACGCAGTCCGACGTGGACGACGTGATCGGCGCCTTCGCGCAGGCCGCCGCCGACGCCGAGCGCATCGGGTTCGACGGTGTCGAGATCCACGGTGCCCACGGCTACCTGCTCGACCAGTTCCTGTGGGAGGGCACCAACCGCCGCACCGACGCCTACGGCGGCGACCCGGTGGCCCGCGCCCAGTTCTCGGCGGAGATCGTCGCCGCCGTGCGCGAGCGCGTCTCGGCCGAGTTCCCGGTCATCTTCCGCTACTCGCAGTGGAAGCAGCAGGACTACGCCGCCCGCCTCGCCGAGACCCCGGAGGAGCTGGAGGCCATCCTGACGCCGCTGGCCGCCGCCGGTGTCGACGTCTTCCACGCCTCCACCCGCCGCTACTGGCTGCCCGAGTTCGACGGCTCGGACCTCAACCTGGCCGGCTGGACCAAGAAGATCACCGGCAAGCAGGTCATCACGGTCGGCTCGGTCGGCCTGGACGGCGACTTCGTGGGGGCGTTCCAGGGCGAGGGCTCCCCGGTCAAGGGCATCGACGACCTCCTCGACGGCCTGGAGCGCGAGGAGTACGACATGGTCGCCATCGGCCGCGCGCTCCTCCAGGACCCGGAGTGGGCCGCGAAGGTGCTGGCCGGCCGCTTCGACGAGCTGAAGGCGTACGACGCCGCCGCGCTGGGCTCCCTCAGCTGAGGTTTTACCGCCGTGAGGCGCCGGGTGGGTGAACTCCCGCTCGGCGCCTTTCTGTTGCCCGCGATGTCGTCCTCAGCGGGTCAGCTCTCCGGCTCCACCGCCGTCAGCCGCACCGTGCCGTCCTCGGTCACCGACCAGCCGGGGTTGTGGCAGACCTCCCAGCGGTGGCCGTCGGGGTCGGTGAAGTACGCGTGATAGCCGCCGAAGGCCGCCCGCTGCGGCTCCTTGAGCACGCTCGCCCCGGCCTCGCGGGCGCGGGCCACGGCCGCGTCGACCCCGGCGGGGGAGCCGACGTTGTGGGCCAGGGTGAAGGGGGTGCCGGGGGTGGCCGGGGAGCCGGTGTCGGCGGCCAGGTCCGTCAGGGGGAAGAGGGCCAGGGCCAGGCCGTTGCCCACCTGGTAGAAGACGACCTCGTCCAGGTCGAGCAACGGGGTCCACCCGAGGCCCTCACTGTAGAAACGGCGGCTCGCCGCCAGGTCCCCCACACCCAGGGTGACCATGCTGACCTGCTGTTTCATGCTTCTCCCTACAGGTTTCCCATGGGTTCGATGTCGACCTGGGCGGGTGTACCCCACACCCGGAGCACCTCGTAGTCCGTGAACTCGTGCACCAGGCGGTAGGCCATCGCGGGGCGTGAGCCCCGGCGGGCGGCGGCGAGGTACGCCTCCGCCTCGTGGCGGTCGCGGCGCGGGGTGCCGCAGAGCTGCCATTCGCGGCCGTTCCACGCCTCGGGCAGCCAGCGCTGCTGGGGCTGGGGGCGGTCGGCGCGGACGCCGTAGCGGGAGGGGGAGGTGGCGGGGGCCTCCGGGCCCCTGCCCTGGCCGCCGTACTCGGCGCGGCGGGCGGCCCTCCTGCGCGTCTCGCACAGCAGGCAGAGATCCCGCGCGCTCTCGTCCACCGGGCCCTGCGGGTGCTCCGCGCAGCGGGTGACGGGGGCGCCGGCCGAGACGCTCTCGTCCAGCAGGTCCAGCGCCCGGCGGAGATCTGCCTTGACCTCGTGCAGCCGGGAGTCCGGGGTGTCGGCGGTCAGCGCGTCACCGTGCTCCCCGACGAGCCGGAGAGCACGGCCGAGCGCGGTGAGCTGGGCGTGATTCATGCGTCCAGCTTCTCACCCGCGCGAGTCCGGGTGTCCGGGGCCGGAATGCGCGAGTATCGGTCCGGGCCCGCCCACGCGGGCCCCGCACCGTTCGCCGTTCCGGAGGGTCCGCCCGTGAGAATCAACCTGACCAGCGTCTTCGTCGACGACCAGGACAAGGCCCTGCTCTTCTACACCGAGAAGCTGGGCTTCGTGAAGAAGGCCGACGTGCCGCTCGGCGCGTACCGGTGGCTGACCGTCGTCTCGCCCGAGCAGCCGGACGGCACCGAACTGCTGCTGGAACCCGACGCGCACCCCGCGGCCAGGCCGTACATGTCGGCCCTGCACGGCGACGGCATCCCGGCCACCTCCTTCGCCGTGGACGACGTGCGCGCCGAGTACGACCGGCTGCGCGCGGTCGGGGTGCGCTTCACCCAGGAGCCGGTGGCGGCGGGCCCGGTGACCGTCGCGGTGCTGGACGACACCTGCGGCAACCTGATCCAGATCGCCCAGTACGGCTAACCGTGGTGCAGCAGGCTGCCCTCTCCGCAGGTGGGGGCCTTCTCGGCCGCCGGGAGCGGGGAGACGGCCTCCACCACGGGGGTCACGGTCAGGTCGGCCGCGCAGGCGGTGGTGTCCTCGGCCGTCCAATGGTCGTCGGAGGCGGCCTGGGCGGGGGCGGCCAGTACGCCGGAGGACGCGGCGACGGCGAGCGTGGCGAGCAGCAGCTTCTTCATGCCAGGGGCAACGAGGGGGAGCGGCGGGCGTCACGCGGGCGCGGGTCCGTGCCCCTCGGGAAGCCGAAGGCGTAGGTCGCCGCGAAGCCGACCGCGTACGCCGTGAGGAGACCGCCCGCGTAGACGGCCATGGCGGGGACCGGGCCCCGGTCGCCGGTCAGCAGGGGGAAGAGGGCCCAGCCGGAGGGTCCGATCGCGGTCGCGCCGACCTTCTGGCCGAGCATGGCGAAGAAGCCGACGAACCCGCCGCCGGCCGCCCCGCCCACGCAGGCGGTGAGGAAGGGGCGCCCCAGGGGGAGCGAGACGCCGTAGATCAGCGGCTCGCCCACGCCCAGCAGGCCCGCGGGGAGGGCGGAGCGGATCGTGGTGCGCAGGGTGGTGTCGTGGCGCAGGCGGACGTACACCGCGAGCGCGCCGCCGACCTGGCCCGCGCCCGCCATGGCCAGCAGGGGGAGCAGCACGGTGTAGCCCTGCTGCTCGATGAGGGTGGTGTGGATGGGGATGAGCGCCTGGTGCAGGCCCAGCATCACCAGGGGGAGGAACAGTCCGCCCAGCAGCAGGCCCGCGAACGCGCCGGTGGTGGTGAGCAGCCAGTTCGCCCCGGTGCCGATCGCGGTGGCGACGGCTCCGGCCGCGTACATCAGCCCGTACAGCGTGGCCAGGCCCGCGACGAGGACGGTCACGGTCGGGGTGAGCAGGACGTCCAGCGCGCCGGGGAGGCGTCCTCGGCACCACTTCTCGATCCGGGTGGCGAGCAGGGCGGCGGCGAGTGCGCCGAGGACGCCGCCCTGGCCGGGGGAGAGGTGCAGGCCGAACGCGGTCACCTTCGCCACGCCCGGATAGACGATCACCGCGGCCACCGCGCCGCCCAGGACGGGGGTGCCGCCGAACTCCTTCGCCGTCTGGTAGCCGACGAACACCGAGATCAGGGCCATGAACCCGGAGGCGATGGCCGCGAGGGCGGGGGTGAGGCCGGGCAGCCATCCGGCGTTCGTCAGCAGGCCGTTGACCCCGGCGATGATGCCGCAGCCGATCAGGGCGGGGATGAGGGGGACGAAGACGTTGGCGACACGGCGGAGTACGGCGGGAGCGGCCCCCTTCGGACGCGGCTCGGAAGCCGGAATCCCCGTCCCCTTCCCCTCCGTCGCCCTCCCCTTCCCTTCTTCGGCGGTGCCCCCTGCCGCGAGCCGCCGTTCCACCTCCGCCGTGACCGTGTCGACCACCCCCGGCCCCAGCACGACCTGGAGCGACGGCGTACCCGCGCCGATCACCCCGAGCACGCCCGGAAGGGAGCGCAACGACTCCTCGTCCACCGCGCCCGGATCGGCGAGGGTGAGGCGCAGCCGGGTGAGGCAGTGAGTCACCTGGGTGATGTTGGCGGGGCCGCCCGTCAGGGCGAGGACGGCGGAGGCGGTGGCGGAGTCGTTGCGCACGCTCCGAGCCTGCGCCACCGCCACCGGTCCGGCGCGCGGGACTCCTCCGGAAGGCGGGCGGCCGTACGCCTTGTGGGCTGTACGTCAGGCCCGGCCTACGCCCCCGCCTTCCCCAGTGCCGTCCGCAGCCGGCCGTCGGACTCCTTCAGCAGGCGGGTCGCCGTGGCGCCGTCCACCCCCGCCAGGACGATCAGGATCGCGGTCTTCACCTCGCCGTCCGCCTCGGACAGCGCCCGCTCGATCTCCGCGTCCTGCGCGCCCGTCGCCTGGGCCACGATCCGCCGCGAACGCGCCCGGAGTTTGGCGTTGGAGGCGCGGACGTCGACCATCAGGTTCCCGTACGTCTTGCCCAGCCGGATCATCGTGATCGTCGACAGCATGTTCAGGACGAGTTTCTGCGCGGTGCCCGCCTTCAGCCGGGTCGAGCCGGTGAGCAGTTCGGGGCCCACGACCACCTCGATGCCGTGCTCGGCGGCGGCCGCCAGGGCGCTGTCCGCGTTGCAGGACAGGCCCACCGTCAGCGCGCCGGCCGCGCGGGCGTGCTCGACCGCGCCGACCGCGTACGGCGTGCGCCCGGACGCGGAGACACCGACCACCGAGTCCTCGGGGGTCAGCTTCAGCGCGTCCAGGTCGGCGCGGGCGAGCCCGGCGGAATCCTCCGCGCCCTCCACGGAGTTCACCATCGCGCCCGGGCCGCCCGCGATCAGCCCGACGACCTGGCCGGGGGCGGTGTTGAAGGTGGGCGGGCACTCGGAGGCGTCCAGCACGCCGAGCCGTCCGGCCGTACCGGCGCCCGCGTACACCAGACGCCCGCCGCGTCCCATGCGGTCGGCGACGGCGTCCGCGGCGGCGGCGATCTCGGGCAGTCGGGCCGCGACGGCCGCGGGCACGCCCGCGTCCTCGCCGTTCATCAGCCGGGCGATGTCCAGCGTGGGCCATTGGTCGATGCCGGCCAGCTCCGGCCGGAACGCCTCGGTCGTCAGGGTGGCCAGCTCGCTCTGGAGGCGAAGGGAGTCGGTCATCTGGTGCGGCTCTTTCCGGTGGGTCCGAGGAGATGGGCGCTAGCGCTGTGCGCTCCGGTGCCGGTGTGCCAGTGCTTCGTAGGACGCGGCCAGCGCGGGGGCCGCGGTCTCGTAGGTCCGCTGGGCCACGCCCACGAACAGGCAGTCCACGACGAGGAGCTGGCCCGTCCGGGAGGACATCGCGGCCGGGCGCAGCTCGCTCTCGCGGGAGGTGGCCGTGGTCAGCACGTGGTCGGCGTACTGGGTGACCGGGGAGTCGGGGCGGCCGGTGACGGCGATGGTGGTCGCGCCCCGCTCGAAGGCGGTGCGCAGCGGTTCTATGACGTCGCCGGTCGAGCCCGAGTGGGTGATGGCGACGGCCACGTCCCCCGCGCGCAGCTGCACCGCGTTGGTCACCGCGAGGTGCGGGTCGCCCGGCGCGTGCGCGACCAGCCCGATCCGCAGCAGCTTCTGGGTGAGGTCCTGCGCGACCAGGCCGGACGCCCCGATGCCGTAAACGTCGGTGCGGCGGGCGGCGGCGAGCGCGGTCACGGCCGCGCCGAGCTGGGCGGTGTCCAGTCCGGCCGCGGTGTCGGCGAGGGTCTGCTGCTCCTCGTAGGCCAGTTTGGTGACCACGTCGGTGAGCGGGTCGTCCACCGCGATGTCCGTGGTGATCGCCGGCGCGCCGCCGGACTCCTGCCGGGCCGCGAGCCCGGCGAGGGCGAGCCGCAGGTCCCGGTAGCCGGGGTAACCGAGGATGCGGGCGGTGCGGACGACCGTGGCCTCGCTGGTGCCGGTCAGTTCCGCGAGCCCGGTCACCGTCAGTGCGGCGCAGCCCGCCGGGTCGCCGGCCACGGCCTCCGCGACGCGCTGCATGGACCGGGTCATGGACGGGGTCAGGGTGCGCACCTTGGCGGCGAGCGAGCCGCCGGGACTCCCGAAAGTTTCCTTCACGTCCTGGGTCACGTCTGAAAGATATTTCCCGTTCGGCAGGCGGGGCAAGAGTGCGCACAATGGGGGGCATGGACGACGCCACCGATCCCGTCACCCCGCTCGAACAGGCGCTGCACGCGGCCCGCGCGCTGGTGCTCGCCGACCTGATGGCGAGCGAGGTGGCCGAGGCGGACGTGGTCTCGCTGGTCGAGGAGTCGCTCACGCAGCGCCGCTGGTGGGTCGAGCAGTGGCCCGAGGGCGCCGACTTCGTCGCCGGGCTGGTCGCGCAGGACGTGCAGGACGCGCTGCTGGAGCGCAAGGGCCGCTGGCCGCTGTGCCCGGCGTGCGGCACGGGCGACCCGCACGCGCTGGACGTGGAACCGGAGCTGGGCCCCGACCCGCACTGGGTGTGCCACGAGGCCGGTGTGGACATCGCGGCCGTGGGCTCGCTCGCCGAGGCGCTGGACGGGAACACGCCCGGATGAGGGCCGCGCCCGCGTGACCGTCTACATAGACCCGCCCGCCTGGCCCGGCCACGGCCGCATGTGGTCCCACCTCGTCAGTGACGTCTCGTACGACGAGCTGCACCTCTTCGCGGCCGCCCTCGGCGTGCCCCGCCGCGCCTTCGAGCGCGACCACTACGACATCCCGGCCCACCGCTACGCCGACGCGGTGGCCGCGGGCGCGGTGGAGGTGCGCAGCCGCGAGGTCGTCCGGCTGCTGCACGCGGCGGGACTGCGGCGGCGCAAGAGCGGCTAGGGACGCCGGACCCGTGGGCCCGCGTCGGCCCGGCCCACGCCGACCCGCCGGTTCCCGTCAGCCCTCGTAAACGTACAGCCGCAGGCCGCCGTCCATGCCGCGGTCCTCGTGGGCCGTACGTTCCTGTTCGGTGTCGGCGCGGCGGAAGCCGGCGCGGGCCAGGACGCGTTGCGAGGGGGCGTTGTCCGCCTCGACGGTGGCGACGACCGTCGAGACGTCGTCACGGTCCAGGGCCCAGGCGGTGAGGGCGCCGACCGCCTCGGTCGCGTAGCCCTGGCCGCGCGCCTCGGGGACGAGGTCGTAGCCGATCTCCACGCGGCCGTCGGCGTCCGGGGTGCCGTGGAAGCCGATGCCGCCGACCGCGAGGCCGTCCTCGGCGCGGACCAGGGCGAAGACGCCGAAGTCGGGCCGGTGGACGCCCGCCTCGTACGCCTTGACCATGAAGCCGGCCGCCTCCCGGGTGCCCTCGTAGGGGGCGCCGCCGAGCCAGGTGAGGCCGCCGTCGCCGCCCAGGCGGAGATCGCGGGCGGCGGCCGGGCGCAGGCCGGTCAGGGTGAGGCGTTCGGCGGGGAGGACGAGGTTGTTGTGCCAGCGCCAGCCGTCCACCTTCGGTCTGCCCGCCAGCTCGCCCCGGCCGGTCGCCCACAGCAGCGTCGGCCAGGCATCCGGGCCCGGCTGGACGTGCGGGAAGAGCCAGGTCAGCACGGACTCGGCCAGGTCCGCGGGGGGCGTGTAGGGGAGCCCGAGGCCCTGGGCCATGTCGGAGGAGTGCAGCAGCACCTCGGTCACGCCCATCGCGGCGAACCCCTCGCGGTCCGCGCTGCGGAACGGGTAGGGGTGGAAGGCGCGGGTCCCGGGCGCGGCGGTGTCCACCGCGGCGGCGAGCAGCGCGCCGGTGGTCTGAAGGACGTGCAGCAGGCCGTCGTTGCCGGTGCCGTCCTCCAGCCGCATCTCGAAGGGCACGTACGCGTCGCGCGCGTGTCCGGCGAGGTTGCCCGCGTAGGCGAGGAGGCACTCGGCGAGGTGCGTGGCGGTGGCGTGGCAGTCCCACTCCAGACCGCCGGCGCGGACGGCGGACCAGTCGCGGTCCACGGCCGGACGCAGTGTCGTCACGCAGCCGCGCACGGCCTCGGTCACCTGGGCACCGCTCATCGCTCGCATGCCCAAAACCCTAGGCGCGCGGCCGGTGTCAGGGCGACAGCATTTCCAGCTCTCCCGCGAGGTTCCAGCGGGCCGTCGCCTCCCAGTGCTCCGCGCCGTAGGGGGTGTGGAACAGCTTCGGCAGATCGAGGAGTTGGCGCAGTACCGCCGAACGACCCTCGTGGAAGGCATCGTTGGGAACGAAGTGGTACTCCTCGCGGATCTCGGCCGCGTACGCGGCGTACGCCGAGGGGGCGGAGGCCAGGACCGCCAGGTCGGCGTCGCACAGCACCTGGCCGTCGCGGTCGTCGCCGGCCGGGTCGTGGCCGACGGTGAGCCGGACCAGCCGGGCCACCTCCGCGACCTTCGCCTCCGGCAGCCCGGCCTCGGTCAGCGCCCGCTCGGCCAGCCGCGCGGACCGCTCCTCGTTCTCGGAGCGTTCGGGCAGGTAGACCGCGTCGTGGAACCAGGCCGCCAGCCGGACGACGTCGGGGTCGTCGGCGTGCTCCGCCAGCGCGTCGACCCGGTCGAGGACCGCCGTGAGATGGGCGAGCGTGTGGTAGCGCCGCTGCGGCTCCTGCCAACGGGCGATCAGGTTCCGGGCGTACGGCGCCGGGTCGGGGCCCTCGCCCGGCGCGCGGGCGGCTTCGAGGGCGCGGGCGAAGCGGAGCCCGAGGTCTGCTGCGGTGTCTGCGTCGGCCATGTGTCCATTGTTCCGGTGATCCGGGGCGTACCCTAAAATTGGACTAGACCTGTAGCCGCCGATTGGGGAGCCATGAGCAAGCGTGCGGTCCTGGAGGTGATCGCCCTCGGCGTCGAGGACGCGGTCGCCGCCGAGGCGGGAGGCGCGGACCGGCTGGAACTGGTCACCGACATGGCGGCGGACGGGCTCAGCCCGCGGCCCGACGTGGTGGCCGGCATCCGGGCCGCCGTCGCCGTCGACCTGCGCGTGATGCTGCGGCTCACCGACGGGTTCGCGGCCGGCGACCTCGACCGGCTGACCCGGGTGGCCGCCGAGCTGCGGGACGCCGGCGCCGACCAGTTCGTGCTCGGCTTCCTCGACCCGGCCGGGGACGTCGACCTCGCGGCGGTCGAGCGGGTCGTCGGGGCGCTGGACGGCTGCCCGTGGACCTTTCACCGCGCGATCGACCGCGCCGCCGACCGGGACGCGCTGCGCCGCCGCCTGTGCGGGCTGCCCGGTCTGGACACCTTCCTGACCGCGGGCGCCGCGGCGGGCGTGGACGAGGGGCTGCCCACGCTCACCGCCGAGGCCGCGCACACCGGGACGCCGGGGTACGAGCCCCGGATCATGGTCGGCGGCGGACTGCGCCTGGAACACGTGCCCGCGCTGCGCTCGGCCGGCATCGACGCCTTCCACATCGGCGGCGCGGCCCGGCCGCAGGGCTGGACGGGCCCGGTGTGCGCGGGGGCGGTCGGCCGGTGGCGCACGACGCTGGACGGCGCCTGAGCGCGCGGACGGGAATGTTCCCCGCGGACGGTTCGTTGGCCCTGCGCCCGTGCACACCGCTGTCGTTGGGAGCAACGTGTCCGAGACCACGCACGCCGTCACCACCGTCCTTCCCGCACCGATCGTCCAGGCCGAGCGGCTGATCGAGCTGGGGGTGCACGAGATCGCCGGGCTGCCGGCCGCCGAGATCCGGGAGGCCGCCGAGGCGCTCGGGGAGCACGACGCCGATGCCCTCCTCGCCGTCCACCCCGACCGCGCCCCCGCCTCCGCCCTCGCGCCGCTGCTGAGCCGCCGCGGCAAGCCGGGGTTCGTCGTCACCGACATGACCGACGTCGACCTCTTCGCGCCGCTGGACACCACCGGCCTGCCCGGGACCCCGCTGTACCTGGTCACCGGCGTCGACCGGGGCGACGACCTGGCCGACTGGAGCCCGGACGAGGCACTGCCCGCGCTCACCGGACGCTCCCGGACCCCGCTGCTGCTGACCGAGGGCATCCACTGGGTGCTGCAGCGGCCGGACGTGCTGGAGCGCAATCACTGCTTCATGACCATCGGCTCCCGGCTGCGCAAGCCCGGCGGCGCGCTCGACGCCCGTACCCCGGCGCTCTGGATCAGCAACGGCACCGGACGGGACGGGCGGGAGCGGCGCGAGGCGCCCAAGGTGGGCTGGTGCTGGGCGGGCAACCGGCACACCTGGCTGGGGTTCGCCTCGGGCACCGGCCGCCGGGGCTGAACACCGGCGGCCCGCTCCGGCGCGGCCCCGCCCTCAGGCGGCGAGCTGCTCGGGCAGCGGCCCGGTGTGCGCCACGATCAGCCCCGACACCGCCCGGGTCAGGGTGACGTACAGCCGCCGCAGGC
Source organism: Streptomyces sp. NPDC046860 (assembly GCF_040645115.1). Taxonomy (NCBI): domain Bacteria; kingdom Bacillati; phylum Actinomycetota; class Actinomycetes; order Kitasatosporales; family Streptomycetaceae; genus Streptomyces; species Streptomyces sp. NPDC046860. The sequence continues at coordinate 125,815 of NZ_JBEYXQ010000016.1, forward strand.
CGGTGCGTTCGTCGGGCTCGCCCTCGATCACCGCCCGCGGCTCGTCCAGGACCACGTAGTCGTACTCCAGGCCCTTGGCGAGCGAGGCCGGGACCAGGGTCAGCCGGGTCTCCTCGGTGGTCTCCTCACCGGGGGCGAGGAAGCCGATCCCGGCCTCCCGCAGGGCCTCGGCGAGCGCGGGCACACGGGCGTCGGCGGCGATCAGACCGGTCGAGCCCTCGTGGCGCAGCAACTCCTCGCAGGCCGCGACCAGATCGTGGTCGCCGCCGGCCTCCCGCACCTCGAAGAAGCCGGGGTTCTCCCGGACGGAGGCCACCGGGGTGAGGCCGGGGGCGATGTGGGGGAGCAGCCGGGACGCGTAGGTGATCACGTCCGTCGGGACGCGGAAACCCGCCGTCAGCTCCTCGATCACGCCGTCGCCCTTGCCGAGGTGGGCCAGCGCCTCGTCCCAGCTCCGGGTGGCCCAGGGGGTGGTGCCCTGGGCGAGGTCGCCGAGCACGGTCGCGCTGCCGGTCGTGCAGCGGCGCCCGACCGCGCGGTACTGCATGGGGGAGAGGTCCTGCGCCTCGTCCAGGACGACGTGACCGAGCGAGTGGGTGCGCTGGATGAGGTCGGCCGCCTCGTCGATCAGCACCGCGTCGGCGGAGGACCACTTGGCCGACCGCACGCTGCGCACCGGCCTGGCCCAGAGCACGGCCTTCTGCTCGTCCTCGTCCAGGACTCCGGCCGCGTGCTCGGCGAGGAACTCCCCGTCGGACAGCAGCCGCAGCACCAGCTTGGCCGGGTCGGCCTGCGGCCAGACGGCCTTCACGACCGCCTTGACCGCGCTGTTGCGCGCGACCGCGTCCTGCACCCGGTCGTCCGGCGCCTCCCCGGCCCGCTCCATCTGCACCAGCACCGCGTGCGCGATCCGCTGCGGCAGCGCCTCGCGCGCGGCGCCGTACCGGATCTCGCGGCCCAGCAACTCGCGGACGATCTCCTCCAGTTCGTACGCCGGTACGCGCCAGCGCCGGGAGCCGCGCACCACCACGACCGGCTCGGTGGGCATCGTCACCTGGGCGTACAGCGCGCGGCGCAGCACCTCGGCCATCCGGGCGTCGCCCTTGAGGACGGCGGCCGGCGCCTCGTCCGCGCCGCTCACCTCCACATGGGCCACCAGGTCGTCCACGGTGGCCTGCCGCACGCTCAGCTCGCCCAGCGCGGGCAGCACCTGCTCGATGTAGTGCAGGAAGGACCGGTTCGGCCCGATGACCAGGGTGCCGGTGCGGGCGAGCCGCTCCCGGTGGGCGTAGAGCAGATAGGCGACCCGGTGCAGACCGACCGCCGTCTTGCCCGTGCCGGGGCCTCCCTGCACGCACACCGTGCCGCCCAGCCCGCTGCGGACGATCTCGTCCTGCTCGGGCTGGATGGTGGCGACGATGTCCCGCATCGGGCCGACACGCGGCCGCTCGATCTCCTGCTGGAGCAGCTTGCTGGTGGCCGCCGTCTCCGTCGGGTCCGACAGGTGCTCGTCCTCGTACGCGGTCAGCTCGCCGCCGGTGTAGCCGAAGCGGCGGCGCAGTCCCACGTCCATCGGGTCCTTGCCGGACGCCCGGTAGAACGGCTGCGAGACGGGGGCGCGCCAGTCGATGACCATGGGGTCGCCGTCGGCGTCGTGGACGTGCCTGCGCCCGATGTAGAAGCGCTCGCCGTCCGCGCCCTCGGCCTGTTCGGCGCCCGGCGTGTGCAGGTAGTCGAGCCTGCCGAAGAACAGCGGGGTGTCGCTGAGGTCGGCCAGCGCCTTGATCCGGTCGTCGATCTGGCGGGCGAGGACCGCGGCGTTGACCCAGTTCGCGGTGACGTCCTTGATGTCCATGGCCTCCACGTCCTCCCGCATGGCGCGCAGGGCGGCCCGGGAGTCGGCGAGGTGGGTGCGTTCGCGGGTCAGGGGGGCGCGGGGGTCGTCGAGCGGCGCGGTCGCGGACAAGGGGGTGCCTCCGGTTGAACCTGCTGCGTGGTCACGAGGGGGTGCCGTCCGGTTACCGGCCGGGCGGCGGCACTCCGAGGGGAGGCGGGCAAGAGCGGAGATTGTAGGCGCGCCGGGCGGGGCGGGGCCAATGAATTGGCCGCCGTGTCCGGAACCCGCCGGGGCCGACTCGCGGTCGAACTGATGTCCTTGTGTGAGTGATCATGGACGACATACGTTCGACGCCATGTCCATGACGCGTAGAAGCATTCTCAGAGGCATCGCCGCCGCGCCCTTCGCCGGCGTGGCGGGCACCGTCCTCGCCGCCGGAACCGCGCAGGCCGCCACGATCGACCCGGCCCAGTTCGCCCTCACCGCCCGCACGGGCAACTCCTCCGGGCAGTTCGCCGACCTGAACGCCGGCCTGGCGACCAGGCTGGCGTCGGCAGACGCCACCGCCGTCCTCGCCGACACCAACCGCAAGGCGACCCGGCTCACCAGCGCCCCCGGCACGTCCGAGGCGTTCGAGACCGGCTTCACCTGGGACAGCGGCGACCAGGACGTCGACTACTGGATTCCGCAGGGCGTCACCACCAGCGCCGACGCCTACGGCAACGGCGTCTACCCCGAGGGCGGCACCGACAGGGCCGTCCTGGTCTCCTGGTACTTCGAGACCGACCCGGACGGCAACGGCACCGACAACTACCCGCTCGACAAGGGACTGCGGCTGACCTTCGTCAATTACAACTCCGCCTCCGCGCCCACCTACCGGCACGTCCTGCTGGTCGAGCCGGTGAAGACGGACACCGGCGAGTACTCGTTCAACCCGATCCGCAAGCACGCCGGCGGCATCCTCTGGTACGGCAACCTGCTGTACGTGGTCGACACCTTCAAGGGCCTGCGGGTCTTCGACCTGAACACCCTCTTCAAGGTCGACACCACGCAGGTGGACTCGTGCGGCCTGGTCGACGGCGCCTACTACGGCTACGGCTACTCCTACGTCCTCCCGCAGAGCGGCGCCTACGACAACTCCGGGAAGTACCTGCGCTACTCGGCGATCGGACTCGACCGGGCCAGCACCCCGGACAGCCTGGTGGTGAGCGAGTACTCGGAGCAGGGCACCGTCAACTACAAGGACGGTACGTTCAACGGTACGGGTGAGCCCACCGGCACGCCCAAGGTCGTGCGCTGGAACCTCGACTACACCACCCGCAAGCCGTCCTCGGGCACGCCGAGCGAGGCGGTCACGGTCGCCCAGAAGAAGATCCAGGGCGTGGTGTCGCGCAACACCAAGCACTACCTCTCGGTCAGCAACGGCCCCTCCGGCACGGGTGCGCTGAACACCTTCACCTCCGGCGCCTCCACCGCGAGCACGGTGTGCGATCTGGCCATCGGCTGCGAGGACCTCAGCTACCACAGCAGCGGCGCGTCGGGCTGGGCGTTCGGCAAGTCGGTGATCTGGAACCTCAGCGAGTACACCGGGAAGCGGTACGTGTACGCGGTGCACGCGGACGGCTCGTAGCGGTCCCCCTAGGGGGGCGGGGGTGCCGGGCGTAGGGGCGGGCTCCACCCCCGGGTGCAGAGGAAGCGCCGCGAGAACCGACCCATGGGTGTATTCCGGACTTGTGCCGGAAGTCTCACCATGGAGACATGAGCGCAGCAACCATGCACACCGTCCCACCCCGTCCGTCCGGAGCCTCGCCGGTGGCGGGCGGCGTCCGCCACCACGTCCTGGGCGAGTCCCTGCGCGCGATCAAGGTCTACGCGCAGGCCGCCTTCGGCGTGGTCATACTCGGCGAGTACGGCGAGGAGGCGGGCGTCCACCGCAGATACGGGGACGCCCTGCGGGACCCGTAGTCCGGGCCCTCAGCCCTCCTTGGAACCCTCCGCCAGGATCTCGTCGGCGTCGACGATCCGGTAGGCGTACCCCTGCTCGGCCAGGAAGCGCTGGCGGTGGGCCGCGAAGTCCTGGTCGACGGTGTCACGGGCGACGACCGAGTAGAAGTGCGCCCGATGGCCGTCCGACTTGGGCCGCAGCACCCGGCCGAGCCGCTGTGCCTCCTCCTGGCGCGAGCCGAAGGTGCCGGACACCTGGATGGCGACCGTCGCCTCGGGCAGGTCGATGGAGAAGTTGGCGACCTTGGAGACGACCAGCACGCTGATCTCGCCCTCGCGGAAGGCGTCGAAGAGCTTCTCCCGCTGGGCGTTGGAGGTCTCGCCCTTGATCACGGGCGCGTTCAGATGCTCGCCCAGCTCGTCGAGCTGGTCGATGTACTGCCCGATGACGAGGACCTGCTGCCCGGCGAACCGGCGCACGATCGCCTCGGTGACCTTCCGCTTGGTCGCGGTGGTGGCACAGAAGCGGTACTTGTCCTCGGTCTCGGCGGTGGCGTAGGCGAGCCGCTCGGAGTCGGTGAGGTTGACGCGGACCTCGACGCAGTCGGCCGGCGCGATGTAGCCCTGCGCCTCGATCTCCTTCCAGGGCGCGTCGAACCGCTTGGGCCCGATCAGGGAGAACACGTCCGACTCGCGGCCGTCCTCGCGCACCAGGGTCGCGGTCAGACCGAGGCGGCGGCGGGCCTGGAGATCGGCGGTGAACTTGAAGACGGGAGCGGGCAGCAGATGGACCTCGTCGTAGACGATCAGACCCCAGTCACGGGAGTCGAAGAGCTCCAGGTGCGGGTAGACACCCTTCCGGCGGGTGGTCAGCACCTGGTAGGTGGCGATGGTGACCGGCCGGATCTCCTTCTTCGTGCCGCTGTACTCGCCGATCTCGTCCTCGGTCAGCGAGGTCCGCTTCACCAGCTCGTGCTTCCACTGCCGCGCCGAGACGGTGTTGGTGACGAGGATCAGCGTGGTCGACCCGGCCTGCGCCATCGCCCCGGCGCCGACCAGCGTCTTGCCCGCGCCGCAGGGCAGCACCACGACACCGCTGCCGCCGTGCCAGAAGTTCTCCACCGCCTGCCGCTGGTAGGGGCGCAGCGCCCAGCCGTCCTCGCGCAGGTCGATCGGGTGCGCCTCGCCGTCCACGTAACCGGCGAGGTCCTCGGCGGGCCAGCCCAGCTTGAGCAGGGTCTGCTTGATCTGCCCCCGCTCGGAGGGGTGCACGACGACCGTGTCCGGGTCGATCCGGGCCCCGACCAGCGGGGTGACCCGCTTGGAGCGCAGGATCTCCTCCAGCACCGGCCGGTCGGTGGTGGTGAGCACCAGCCCGTGCGCGGGGTGCTTGCTCAGGGTGAGTCTGCCGTACCGGTCCATGGTCTCGGCGATGTCGACGAGCAGCGCGTGCGGCACGGGATACCGGCTGTACTGCACCAGCGCGTCGACGACCTGCTCGGCGTCGTGCCCGGCGGCCCGCGCGTTCCACAGACCCAGCGGCGTGAGCCGGTAGGTGTGGATGTGCTCGGGAGCCCGTTCCAGTTCGGCGAAGGGCGCGATGGCCCGACGGCATTCGTCGGCCCGCTCGTGGTCGACTTCCAGGAGCAGGGTTTTGTCTGACTGGACGATCAGCGGACCGTTCACCTGTGCCATCCTTCCGCGCGGCCAAACCTCCAGTGTGCCCGATGAGCGGGCACAGGGGGCAGCCGCGGGGATCAGTCGTCCGCCAGCTCGGCCACTCCGGTGATGCGGTGCAGGGGGTAGGTGCGTACTTCGTCGGCGGTGTGGTCGTAGGCGGTGACGAAACCACCCTCGACCCTGATGGGGGCGACCACGCGCTGGCTGGCGGCGCCGTCGGCGTTGACGTAGCCGATCCACACGGCCTCGCCGGTCAGGACGGCCGCCTGCATGGTGGCCAGGGTGTCGGCGGGCGTGGTGCGGGGGAGTTCGCCGCCCGCCGCGGGCTCGGGGCCGGTCGTCTTGCGCGGGGCGGTGGCGGCCAGGTCACCGGCCCGGATCGCGCGGACGGCGGCGGTGAGCAGCACGCTGTCGGGCGACGGCGGCCCCTCCGGGACCGGCTCGGGCGCGGTGCGCGGCGGGGTGCGGTGGGCGTCGGCCCGGGTGATCAGCACATCGCCCTGGGAGGACTCGGCGGCGGGCGCGTAGCCCAGCGCGCGCAGCCCCTCCAGCAGGGTGCCCGGGTCGCAGGGCGCGGCCAGCACGGTCGGGGCGAGGCGGCGCAGCCGCAGGGCGGCGGCCCGCTTGTCGGCGATGATCTCGTTGAGCACCGCGTCGTCGTCGCAGCGGACGTACGCCGAGGCGACGCCCACCCGCAGGTGTCCGTGCCTGCGGGCCACGTCGTCGATGAGATAGGCGAGCGGCTGCGGCACGGGGGTGCGGGAATGCTGGGCGAGGAAGGCGTGCAGGTCGGCGGCGGTCTGCCCGGCGTCCAGCGCCCGCCGTACGGAGGCGGGGGTGAACCGGTAGACGGTCGCGCCGCCCTTGGACTCCACGTCCGCCAGCACCCCGAGGGTCTCGGCGAGCGGCCGCAGCAGGGGACCGGGGGCCACGGCGGTCAGGTCGGCCTGGAGCAGGACATGGTCGAGAGGCTCCGGCAGGAGGGGCGCGAGCAGCCCCACGGCCGTGGCGGTGGCCTGCCCGGTGGCGGTGAGGGGAGCCGTGGGTTCCGGATGGCCGGCGGCGGGGGCCTCGCTCCCGGCGGCGGCCGTGGGGGCGTGGCCGTCGGTGGCCGCGCGGGGTTCGCCGCCGGGACGCGGGATCACCTGCCCGGCCGCCCTGGCGGGCTCGGCGGGCTCCTCGGCCTCGGCCGGCGCCACGCCCATCAGGGCCCGGCCGTGGCTGGAGAGGGCACCCCGGCCGGTCACGCCGAGCAGTTCCGCCTCGCTCAGGGTCCAGCGGGCGAGCCGGACCCGCAGGTCCTCGGCGCCGCCCTGCTGCGGGCCGCGCAGCGGGCGTTCCCAGGTCAGCCGGGTCAGCACGGCGTCCGGCGCGGGGGCCACGCCCTCGGGGAGCCCGGCCAGCAGGCTCAGGACCCGGTGCCGTACCTCGGGCGCGGCCGACCGGTCCAGGCCCGGACCGAGCGCGGAGAGGGCGCGGTCCTTGGCATCCCGGCCGCCGACCAGCCCGGACGTCCGGGTGGCCGTCAGCCAGGCGGTGGCGAGACGCCCCCAGCGTTCGGCGACGGGGCGCTCCAGCCAGGTGTCGTAGGCGGGCGTGGGGGCGTAGCGCTCGTCGGCCGCGCCGTCGGAGGCGAGGAGACCGGCGGCGTAGGTCAGCTCGACCCAGAAAGCGGCGAGCGGTTCGGGCGCGTCGAGGGCGACGGCGGTCCGCTTCAGATCGCGCACACTGAGCCCGCCGGCCCGCAGCACGGCCGGGCCGCCCTGGTCCCAGAGCTTCAGCAGCTCCTCGACGGTGGCGAGCGCGGTGTACGCCTGCCCGGCCGCCGTCGCGTCCACGATCCGGCGGCCGTGGGCCACGGCCGGCTCCACCGCGGGCGGCACCGGCTCGGGCGCCCGGTGCGCGCGGCCGCCGCGCAGGTGCAGCGCGACCTCGCGGGGCAGGACGACCGTGCCGGGCGCGGTCGGCAGCAGCAGGCCCCGGTCGAGCAGCCAGCGCAGATGGGCGGCCGGGTCGGCGGTGACCTGGCCGTAGGGCGGCCCCCACATCAGCCGGGTCAGCACCTCGCGCGCGGCTTCCGGAGCGCCCGAGAGCAGCGCGGCCATCCTCTTCCGGTCGGTGAACAGACCGGTGAGCGCGTCGACGGCGGAGACCGGGTCGTGCGTGGAGGGCAGCCCGGCCGTGTTCACGATCTGCTGCACGCGCCCCGGTGACATGCCCGACGTCGCCTCCCGCACGGTCGGGCCGAGCCCGGTGGGGGAGGGGTGCTGCGCGGAGGGCGCGAGGAGTTCGCGGGCGGTGCGGACGAGGTGCAGCCGGTCGTCGTCGCCCCAGATCAGGGCCTGTTCGCGCAGCGTGGCCACGGTGGCGGGCAGCGCCGCGCTGACGGCCTCGTCGCCGTCGTCACCGGCCAGCAGCTCGTGCAGGGTGTCGTAGGTCGCCGGGTCCGGGGCGACGGCGAGCGCCTGCGCGGCCTGGAGCGCGAAACGGTCCAGGTGCTCCAGCGCGCGCAGCACCGAGGCACGGGTGCCCGCGCGGGTGGCGAGCTGGGTGAGGTCGGTGGGGACGGGCGCGATGAGGTCGGGTCGGTCGCGCAGCAGCGCGGCCAGCGAGGCGTCGTCCCGCGTACGGAGTGCCTCCGCCAGGGACCGGGGGGCTGAAGGTGCCTCGGGGCTCATCTGACCCACGTTAGCGGCTGGCGCGGGCGGCGGCCGAGGGTCCCGGGGGGCCGCTCCGCACGCGTGGGCCGATTGGTGGCGGTCTGCGCTACCTTCTGGGCGGGGTTCCACCGCCGTCGCCCCGGAGGGGTTTTCCGTTGGGGATCGAGAGCGACCAGGTCGTCTACGAGTATCTGAGCCGCGTCGGTGACGTGGCGCAGCAGCGGCAGCTGCCGTCGTCCACACGGATGCGGCTGGTCTCCCAGCTGCGCAACGAGATCGACCGGCACCGGGCCAGGGCGACCGTGGACAGCCCGGCCGCCGTGCGCCGCATCCTGGACCGGCTGGGCAGTCCGGACGACGTGGTGCGCGCGGTGGGCGGCCAGGGGGCCGCCCCGCAGCCGCCGCCCGCCGCCGTGCCCGTGCAGCCCGAGCCGGCCAAGCCGGAGAGGCCGGAGAAGCCGGAGCGCAGGGGCAGGGGGCTCAAGGGGCTGCGCGCCGTCGTGCCCCGGCCGCGTCCGGCCGAGCCCGGCCCCTCCGTACCGGCCGACGCCGCGTCCCCGCCGCACCTCGCCCCCGCGCACGAACTCGGCGATTCGCTGACCCGGCCCGACTGGTGGCGGGTGGAGGACGGACCGTTCGGCGCGGCGGCCGCGGACTCGGTGCCGGGGTTCGTCGGCGGGGTGGAGATCCCCGAGATGCTGAAGCGGCCCGCGAGGCCGGCGGAGCGGACCGTCGAGCCGGAGGAGGAGCCCGGGACGGAGGAAGCCGTCGTGGAGCCCGCCGGGGTCCCGCGCTCCCGGCTCAGGCGACTCGTCCCGCTGCCCTCGGCCGGCTGGACCAACCCGCTCCTGCTGCTGGGCGCCGCCGCGCTGCTGGCCGGGGCGGTGCTGGGCAACTGGTTCGCCCTGATCCTCGGCTGGCTCATCGCCTACGGCTCCCGCCGCCTGACCCCGGCCGAGACCAAGTGGGCCGTGATGGTGCTGCCCGCCCTCGCCGTGGCGGCCGGGGTGACCTACCTCTGGGGCCGTGCCACCGGCCACTGGGGCACCCCGGTGGCCGAGGGGCACCTGAGCGACGCCCTGGCCGGGACCTGGCCGTGGGTGGTGCGGGGGGCGGCGGTGAGTTCGGCGCTGTTCCTGCTCTGGCGGTCGCAGCGGAGGCGGTAGCGGGACCCGGCACCTTCCGCCCGGCCCCCGGCCCGGCACAATGGCCCCCATGCCCTCCACCTCCGCGCCCACCGTCGGCTTCGACCTCGACATGACGCTCATCGACTCGCGGCCCGGCATCCGGGCCTGCTATCTGGCGCTGTCGGAGCGGACCGGGGTGTACGTGGACGCCGACCTCGTGGTGACGCGGCTGGGCCCGCCGCTCACGGAGGAGCTGGTGAACTGGTTCCCGGCCGAGGAGGTGCCCGCGGCGGCCGACCTGTACCGGGCGATGTACCCCGAGTACGCCATCGCCCCGACGCCCGCCCTGACCGGCGCCCGTGAGGCCGTGGCGGCCGTCCGCGCCGCCGGGGGCCGGACGATGGTGGTCACCGCGAAGTACGAGCCCAACGCCAAGCTTCACCTCGCCCACCTCGGTATCGAGCCGGACGTGGTGGTCGGCGACCTGTGGGCCGAGGACAAGGCACGCGCGCTGCGCGAGCACGGGGCGCACATCTACGTCGGCGACCACACCGGGGACGTACGGGGCGCCCGCGCCGCCGGGGCGCTCTCGGTCGCGGTGGCCACGGGCCCGTGCGCCCCCGGGGAACTGCGGGCGGCCGGAGCCGACGTGGTGCTCGACGACCTCACCGGCTTCCCGGCCTGGCTGGACGGCCACCGCGCGGCAGCCGGCGTCTGACGACCCCGGGGACCGTCCGGGACTAGGGCCTTTCTTCCGGATCAGGCCGGCTCGGATCGACGGTGCCTTCGGGCCGACCCGAGCGGGGTCTGGTGCGTGCGGCTGCAAGGCGGAGGAGGGCGGCGACGCGGAGCGTCGGCGACCGACGACAACGCGGCAGACGTGCGTGCCAGGGCCCGCGACCCCGGCAAGATCCGGAAGACAGGCCCTACGCCTCCGGGCGCGCCTCGCCCCGCGCCTGACGGCGTCCCGCGGACACCGAGCGGAGCACGCCCGCTCCCGCGATCAGGAACCCCACCGCCATGAGCATGCTCAGGCCGAACATGTAGGTCGGAAAGGGCTCCGCGCCGAGAAGGAGCGGGGCCACCGTGACGAGGGTTGCCACGGCGCCGAGGAAGAAGACGATGACTCCGGCGCGGATCAGTCCGTCACCGGGCCCGGCGGAATTCGTTTGGGTTTTGTCACGCACCGGACCAGGGTAGTTCCCAGCCCGAGAGAACAACCGGGGAGCACCTTGTCACCCGCCCGAAGACCATTAGCCTTGGTGTCGGCGGGTCGTGGTCGACCCGCCGCAGTGCTACGCAGAGCCGTTTCCGAGCATTTTCCGACGAGTACGAGGACGAGGACAGACGTGCCCACCGGCAAGGTCAAGTGGTTCAACAGCGAGAAGGGCTTCGGCTTCCTCTCCCGCGACGACGGCGGCGACGTCTTCGTCCATTCCTCGGTCCTGCCCGCCGGAGTCGAGGCGCTCAAGCCGGGACAGCGCGTGGAGTTCGGCGTCGTCGCCGGTCAGCGCGGCGACCAGGCGCTCTCGGTGACCGTGCTCGACCCGACCCCCTCCGTCGCGGCCGCCCAGCGCAAGAAGCCCGACGAGCTGGCCTCCATCGTGCAGGACCTCACCACCCTGCTGGAGAACATCACGCCGATGCTGGAGAAGGGCCGCTACCCGGAGCGCACCTCCGGCAAGAAGATCGCCGGACTCCTGCGCGCCGTCGCGGACCAGCTCGACGTCTGAGCCGCCGCCCCTAGGCCGTGTCCGCAAAGTGGCGCCTGGCTCGCGACGCCTGGCACGCACGCTCGCCGCGTTGTCGGGATCGCCCTCGTACATCCAGTACGAGG